>JANMMV010000179.1:0-4871 GCA_031373565.1 Saprospiraceae bacterium | reverse complement strand
TATTATCTATGGTTGCATTCAATTTTACTGGCTCAGTCAATGTAACGGTATCCCTATAAACACAATTCTTATCATCGCTGATCTCCACAATATAATCGCCGCTACCTACATTTGTAATTGATGGCGTCGATGATGGTGGTGAAACCCAATTGTATTTATAACCAAGGCCGCTACCGCCGAATGCAAGCACACTGATAGATCCATCTGCGGAACCAAAACAGCTCGGTTTTTCAATGGTGGTAAATCCTTCATCCAATCTCAGCGGTGGGAAGGTAAAGACTTCAAAAAATGTTGTATCACTTTTACAACCATTAGCGTCAGTCCCAATAACCCAGTGATTGCCAGCTGCGTAATTGATAGCAAAAGCACCGACTTCCCCTGATGACCATCTGAATGTAATCCCTGCAGGTGGATTGGCTACAATGGCTTGTCCATTAGATAATCCGAAGCATGTCACCCTATTGGTCGTTACAGCGCCAAATGAAACAAATGGCGGATCGATGAGTTTGAATATTGTATCTTTTTGACATCCAGTACCATATTTGATCGATACTTGATAGTCCCCCGCCCCTACATTTGAAAGCAGATTATCCGAATCAATAACCGTGTTAGGTGTTCCTACCTTGATCCATTCGTAGGTTACATTACTAGCTCCAGTGACGGTGACGCTGATAATTCCTTTGTCACCATTACATTTCGGTTGTGTTATCAAATTTGCAAATTGTAAAGGCGCTACTCCATTGATGGTGAAATCTCTCTTGGCTTTGCATCCCGCTGCATCAGATACTTCTACGCTATAATTGCCCGGTGGTAGATTATTGACGGTATTTGTTTGTTGTGGCAATGCTACATTGTTGCTATCTCTCCATGTGATAGTTGGCATACCAGTGGCGATAACGTTGACCGTAGCTTTGCCATCATTCTTTCCATCACAGCTGACATCTGTAGGCGTAACGGTTATATTGAGGGTACCGGCTTGGTTCAGCACAATAGTAGTATCTTTTGTACATCCATTTTGATCACTTACCGTCACTTTAAAAATACCGCCAGTCAAATTTGGGAGCAACTTTGTTCCAGCAGGCTGCACAGGATCCCAAGTGTATGTGTACGGGCCAGTGCCACCACTTGGATCTATAGAGATCGACCCATTGGTAAGACACTCAGGTTGTACTATGACGCTATTCAAATTGATGGGAGCTGTGTCTTTGACATCAAATATAAGCGTATCACGACACCCGTCAGGGTCTATAGCGTACAACGTATCTATGCCTACGCCTAACGTGTTGTTAAAATAAGTATTATCAGTAGGCCCAACTACGAATGGACCAATGTTATTGAGTTTCCAACTAAATCGAAGATTTGCAGGTGTACCTGTAACGGTTACTTCGCCATCGGTTTTGCCGCTACAAGTGACATCTTTTATGACTGCTGACAAGGTAAGATCTCTATCAAAAGTGACATCAACTTTCTCGGCTTTTGTAGAACAACCACCTGCGTCCCTGACGCGCACTTCGTATTGACCTGCATTAAGATTAGAAAATACATTTAAAGCATCTCTATCAATCCCTTCAAAGAAATGATCGAAAGGTCCTCCTATCCCACCACTGACATCAGTGATTCTGATCTCCCCTGTTTTCTTCCCTATGCAGAGGGAGTTCGTTACTTCAACCTTGTAGGTAATCGGCGTAGCTGCAATATCAAAAGAATCGCGCACGCTACAACCAGCAAGATCAGTAATCGTAACAAAATATCTACCCGAAGATAATTGATCAATTTTAGTTCTATCAAATTCAAAAGTTGACCATTTGTATTTATAAGTATCCGGCGTATATGATCCACCTTCTGTTATTGTCAATTCAATAGATCCATTTTGGTTATTAGTATGAAAACAGCTCGGATTTTTGACCGTCTCTGAATAAGTAAAAGGCAATGTTTGATTTACATTGATCATTTTGGGCGGTGATACTGCGCCCATCGCATCTGTAACTACAATCGTGTAAGCCCCTTGCGCCAAATTGGTAAGATAAACTGCTTCTCCTTCTATAAGTCCAGTAACCGGAGCACCTCCATTGAGCGTGTAGGAATAAGGTCCTTTACCACCTCCCGCTATGAAGGTGATACTACCATTATCGATCGTTGCATTAGTAGCCCCGCACGTGGTGGCATACACTGACACACCACTTCCTTTGACCTTGACACTTCCATTCATCCATAAAAGCGGTGTTTCTATGGCAAGTAACGGGTTTGTAGGAGACGTTTGCGTTAACTCTGTTGGTAATTTTCCAGCATTGATGAATACTGGAGATATCTGTCCGGGCTCACCGATGATATCAAAACAAAGCGTAAAAACTTTGGAACTATCTGGAAGTGTCACTGGATTACCATCAAAATAGAGGAAGTTAACATTACCTTTTCCAAAAACTGCGTTTGGCTCGTCTTCATAAATAATGAATTCCGACGCATCCAAACCCGGCCAATCGGACGTTGTCAAATCGATTGGTTTTACCAAACTTAGAATGGTAGGATCAAACGAAACAATAAAATTAATTCCTTCAATCTTCGTACAATTTATAATCTTGAAATCAACGCATACTTGTTGTCCTTTGAAACCGCAAGTATCATCAATAATTATCTTGACTGGGGGATACGCCTGCCCAAACGCTTTAGGGCTAAGTACGGTAAACAAAGCAAAAAGACACATGGTCAACGATCTAGTAGCACTTCTAAACACCATAGGGTTTGATATGATATGGGTGAACACATTAAAAAAAATGCAAATATAAAGCTTAATTTTTAATCAAGCCAATATTTGAAACATAAGGAGACTGCTAGTCAAAGGTGTGATCGTGGTATAAACAGAGCAAAATAATGGTACTTTGTTCTATATTTATCTAATTGTACGGCTTTTTATCTCATTTCAACTTTCCACTCTCCCGACAAATAGTAACGCAAAGTTACAAATTTATGTTGTAATTGTTGATACTTCGTTTTGGTAAAAATGAACATCACATGCCCGAAAATGATTGTTATTGTTTAAATACGACAAGAAAAATCATGATAAATCCACTCATAAGCCCATTTTCAACACCATTTGGCGTACCACCTTTCGATCTCATCAAAGAAAATCACTACTCAGAAGCTATCTCCTTAGGTATAGAGTCTCATAAATCAGAAATCGCTGCTATCAAGGCACGTAAAGATGCACCCACGTTTGAAAATACGATCTTGTCTTTGGAAAACGCTGGTCAAATCCTGTCACAAGTCGCTCATGTCATGTTTAATCTTTCATATGCGAATACTAGCGAATCACTACAGGCCATTGTGCAGTTAAATGCCCCGATTATGACCGCGCATGCTGATCACATCTACATGGATGATGTCCTTTTTAAAAAGGTCAATTTTCTTTGGCAGAATAGAGATTCTAATGGGATTAATGGCGAAGATCTAAGGCTACTTGAGACCTATTTCAAAGCTTTTGTAGATAATGGCGCTTTGCTGAATGCGGATCAGAAGAGCAAGGTAAGTACAATCAATCAACGGCTATCTACGCTAAGTTTGCAATTTGCTCAAAATATGTTGCAAGTAGTCAATACGTACAAGCTGATCGTTACAAATGTGGAAGATCTCGAAGGTCTACCGAATGCAATCATAGAAGCGGCCAAAATAAAGGCATCAGAAGACGGTTACCAGCATGCATGGACCTTTAGTTTGCAAAATAGTAGCGTAGTGCCCTTTTTGACTTATGCTAGCAATAGATCGCTGAGAAAGGAAATCTGGACAGCGATGATCAACAAATGCAATCAAAATGACGCCCAGGATAACAAAGCCATCATCAAAGAGACCCTTCTATTGCGACAGCAAAGAGCAAATATCCTTGGTTTTGAAAATCACGCCGCCTATATTTTGAAAGACCGAATGGCCAAAAATCCAGAAAATGTCAATCAATTACTTCAAAAACTTTGGAAAGGAATCATGCCTTTAGCGCTGGCGGAGGAACAACTTTTGCAAGAAATGATGGATGAAGAAGGCATCAATGATAAGCTTCAACCTTATGATTGGCGGTATTATGCAGAGAAGTTACGCACAGCGGAGTATGATCTTGATGAAGAAATGTTAAAACCATATTTCGAGCTATCAAGGGTAAATAAAGGTATGTTCGATGTAGCTACCCAATTGTACGGTATTACTTTCTCTTCAGTCCACGATTTGCCGATTTATCATCCTGATGTGACCACTTATCAAGTCCATGATCGTGATGGTCAGATACTTGGCATCTTATACATGGATTATCATCCGCGTGCCTCTAAACAAGGTGGCGCTTGGATGACCAGCTATCTAGATCAACACGTGGCTAATGGGAAAAGAGTCTGTCCTGTCATCTCCATCGTTTGTAATTTCACCATGCCTACAGCTGACACGCCTGCATTATTAACTTATGATGAGGTCAACACGCTGTTTCATGAATTCGGTCATGCGCTCCATGGTCTACTAAGTAATGTGACATACAAATCGCTTGCAGGGACTAATGTACCGACCGATTTTGTTGAGTTGCCTTCACAAATTATGGAAAACTGGGCCGCTGACAATCAGGTCTTAAGAGATTATGCCAAACATTATCAATCGGGTGCTACCATCTCCGATGAAATCATTGCAAAGCTAGAAGCCACGGACAAATATGGTCAAGGATTTGCCTTGGTCGAATATCTGGCGGCTTCTATCTTGGATATGCGCTATCATAGCGTAGATGCTACCGAAATCGATGATATCGAAACATTTGAAAACCAACTTTGGGACGAGATCGGTCTGCCATCTTCCATCATATCACGCTATCGAAGTACCTATTTTAGTCACATATTCGGTGGTGGATATTC
>JANMMV010000137.1:0-2234 GCA_031373565.1 Saprospiraceae bacterium | reverse complement strand
GGAAGTGAATGCGAAGAAGGCTACCAAAAGCTTTTGAGTCCAACGGAGATAATCCATTCATTCCTTAAAACGCATACAACTTATGAAGACGAACAAGATCAAATAGGTTTATTATTTAGATTTATCCAATACGTCGAGCGGCAAGTAGTACTTTTTGATGCCCTAGAGGATGCCGGTTTTACTAAGGTCAAGGATATCGATGGCGCTGGATCTATTAAGCAATTGAAGCTTGATATTCAAAAAAGTAAAAAGGAAATTCAACTTGCCCATAAACTACGTGATTTTTCCATTTACCTTGTTCTCACTGCCCATCCAACTCAATTTTATCCTGGGGCCGTGTTGGGCATTATCCGCGATCTTGCTACTTCTGTGGCCGTCAATGATGTCGAAAATATCAAAACTTATCTCGAGCAGTTAGGGAAGACGCCTTTCCTCCAAAAGAAGCAACCCACACCGTATGATGAAGCTATCAGTTTGATATGGTATCTCGAAAATGTATTTTATGATGCATCCGGGAACATTGCCAACCAGCTCTTCCAATCATTTGGTGAGATAGAAGGTGAGCATAAGCCGCTCATTAAGTTGGGATTTTGGCCTGGTAGTGATCGAGACGGCAATCCATTTGTGACAACACAAATAACCCAAAACGTGGCAAAAGCACTTCGCCAAAGTATCATCAAATGTTACTATCGCCATGTGCGCATGATAAAACGGAGATTGACGTTCAGCGGCGTAGATATACTTCTCTCAAATTTGGAAAACCTATTGTATAGTCATATTCATCATTGCGATAATACTATTCCATTGACCGCCCAGGATATTAAAATCCAGCTCGATGAAATCAAGTCGCTGATCGATAAAGATCATGATGGATTATTTGGACATTTGGTCACAGATTTGATCAGAAAAGTACAATTATTTGGGTTGCATTTTGCGACACTAGACATCAGACAAGAGAGTGTTGTCCATCACCAAGTTTTGGATGCGATTTTTACAGAGTACACAGGGCTATCAGTAAGTGAAAGACTTCAATTTCTTTCGAATCCACCGCAGGTTGAAGATAATATCGACTATCCTAATGCATTAATAAGTGACACCATTTTGAATATCAAAGGTGTTGAAACTATTCATTTGCTGAATGGGGAATTAGGCTGCAATCGTTATATAATAAGTCAATGCCAATCTGCACTTAATGTGATGGAAGTTTATGGTTTGTTTTTGGCTTGTGGTTGGGATGCATCAAAGTTGAATATGGACATAGTGCCTTTGTTTGAGACAATAGATGATTTACAAAACGCAGCGTCAGTTATGATTGAGTTGTACCAGTTGGATACTTATCGACAACATGTTAAGCGCAGGGGAAACAAGCAGACAATCATGCTTGGCTTTAGTGACGGCACCAAAGATGGTGGTTACTTGATGGCAAACTACAGCATTTATAAAGCCAAGGTTATGCTCACTAAAGTATCAAATGACTGGGGTGTTGATGTTTTGTTTTTTGATGGGCGCGGTGGTCCACCTTCAAGGGGCGGCGGCAAAACGCATCAGTTTTATGCCAGTATGGGCAGAGATATCAGCAATAATGAAATTCAATTGACGATACAAGGTCAGACGATAAGTTCTAATTTTGGTACTGTAGAGAGTGCTCAATATAATATGGAGCAGTTGATCAATGCGGGCGTGACTAGTGATTTGTTTTCTAAAAAAGAGATCACACTTTCACCAGCAGAAGATGCCTTGTTTGTGCAGTTAGGTCAACAAAGTTATGACACGTATTCGTCTCTTAAAAATCATCCAGATTTTATGGCATATTTGTCAGATGTAAGCCCATTGCGGTATTATACTGAGACAAATATTGCCAGCCGACCAGCAAAAAGAAACGCGGGTACTAAGCTTACTTTACGAGATTTGAGGGCTATTCCTTACGTGGGTGCTTGGTCGCAATTAAAGCAAAATATTACCGGTTACTATGGTGTCGGAACAGCACTTGCTGCATTAGATGAAGAAGGTAGATTTCACGAAGCTAAAGTACTTTATCAGCGTTCTTTGTACTTCAAGACACTCATGGATAATAGTGAAATGGCTATGAAAAAGTGTTTCTTTCCGCTTACCGCCTACCTAGGTAATGATAGCGAATATGCTGAGATATGGCATTTGATTCATGCCGAATACGAACTTTCGAAAAAATACATCTTGTTGTTAAGTGGGCGCCCATCATTGATGGGTGATCATCC
>JANMMV010000090.1:0-4290 GCA_031373565.1 Saprospiraceae bacterium | reverse complement strand
ATCCTCATCAACCAATGGGCCAATGTGGTCAGATGGGAGATGCGGACAAGACCTTTTTTGCGCACTGCAGAGTTTTTGTGGCAAGAAGGACACACAGCACATGCTACTAAAACTGAAGCTATCGCCGAAGCTAAGTTGATTCATGAAGTGTACGCTAGATTTGCTGAAGATTATATGGCAATGCCAGTGATCAAAGGAGCTAAAAGCGAAAACGAACGATTTGCTGGAGCGGATGACACCTTTACGATAGAAGCAATGATGCAAGACGGTAAAGCGTTACAAGCTGGAACATCGCATTTCTTGGGTCAGAACTTTGCGAAAGCATTTAACGTGACTTTCTCTAATGATAAGAACGAGAATGAATTTGTTTGGGCTACGTCATGGGGTGTTTCTACCAGACTTATCGGGGGATTGATCATGACGCACTCCGATGATGAAGGTCTCGTTTTGCCTCCAAGATTAGCGCCGACACAAGTAGTTATCGTCCCAATACCAAAGCCTGATGATGAATTGCTTGCCAAAGCAGAAGAAATTGCTGCCGCATTGCGTGCTATGGACGTCAGAGTCAAAGTAGATAAAGATGATACGAAACGTCCAGGATTCAAATTTGCAGAGTACGAATTGATGGGTGTTCCTGTTAGACTAGGTCTAGGAAAGCGAGATTTAGAAAATGGTACGATAGAAGTCGCTCGCCGAGATAACAAAACCAAAGAAAGCATAGATATCAATACGGTTACGACACATGTGGTGAGCCTTCTTGACGACATCCAATCCAACTTATTTAACCGTGCCAAGGCTTTCAGAGATAATCACATCACAGAAATCAATAGTTTTGATCAATTCAAAGAAGTGCTAGAAACTAAAGGCGGATTCTTGTCATGTCATTGGGATGGTACTTCTGAGACTGAAGAGAAAATTAAAGAAGAAACCAAAGCTACGATTCGTTGTATTCCGGACGACGCCAAAGATGAAGTGGGTACTTGCGTCTATAGCGGAAAACCATCATCGCGCAGGGTTATTTTTGCGAAAGCGTACTAAATCTTTTTTAAACAAATTTACAATAAAATTATCAATATATGACTTTCGAAATAGAAGGATCACTCCACAAAAAATACGATATCGAAAACAAGTCAGGATCTTTTCAGACCCGAGAATTTGTAATCATGACTGAAGGTACTTACCCACAGTATGTCAAGTTTCAATTGACACAAGACAAATGTGCTGCTATCGATGCTCATCAGGATGGCGATAAAATCAAAGTATCATTTGACTTAAGAGGCCGTGAGTGGCAAGGCAAGTATTTTACTAATCTTAATGCTTGGCGAATAGATAAGGTGGCCGGAGCTGCCCCTAACGTGCCTGGGGCAGGTTTTGCGCCAATGCCAGCTACACCACCATCATTTGAAACGGCATCCGATAATCCAGATCTCGGATTACCTGCTGATTTTAATGATCTTCCATTCTAAAGAATGATCCAACTGCGGAAAAGATATAAGACACGAAAACAGAAGGTAAATCATTTTTACCGTTATGTTAAAACGGGGATAATGATGATTCTAGTATTTTGTCTTTTGATGCTTATCAAGGATTGGGTTAGCTGGATGGACTGGTTTAAGACTTTTTTTTATTGATGGTGGAGATGATTGTTTTTTTTCTAAAATGTGCTACTTTCATTTCGGTCTTTCGTTTTTTAATTTTACTTATTTGATATCCTTCTTAGTCGCAACGATAGCATATACCATCGGAATCTTATCACCAAGATGTTCTATTCTATACATCTTGGGTGCGACTTCAATCGTGTGGTTAAAGCATGGATAGGGTGAATAATCAAATTCGTCGAGTGAATTGATGTCTAGCCCGGATGCGATCAAGCTATTTATTACTTCTCCTACGCCGTGGTTCCACATTACATATTCGCTACTGATCTCTGCGTCTTTGTCGGCGTAAGTTCCTGTCTCTGCTTCTTGTATGGGACCTGAATTAAAATATCTATATTTGATGTGTGTAAAATCATCATCATACATCCAAACAACAGGATGAAACTCAACAAAGATAAACTGTCCATTTGGTTTCAAAAATCTGGAGACAATCTTTGCCCATTTTTCTAGATCTGGTAGCCAGCCGATAGTACCGTAACTAGTAAAAACGATATCAAATTGTTGTGTCAAATGCTGTGGTAAATCATAAATATCACAACTGATAAAAGTCGCGTTAGCATGCGATTTCTGTGCTAGTTCTTTGGCACTTGATATAGCTTTCTCAGAGAAATCTACCCCTGTTACTTTTGCTCCTAATCTAGCTAATGAAATGGTATCTTGACCGAAATGACATTGAAGATGCAAAACACTTTTGCCATCAAGGTCACCTAGCAAATTAAGTTCTATGTCTTTGAGGGATGTATTGCCTTGCAAAAAACCCTTCACGTCATAAAAGGTAGACTCAAGGTGAGCATCTACTCTATTGTCCCATGATTTTTTATTTATTTGAATGTAATCCATATCTTAAATTATTATCCTTTAAAGTCTGTAGATGTCACAAATTCAATATTTCTTTTCATGCCTTCGTACTTAGCTCGTTTCACAGCACTACCGGCAAAGATCTCATTATACATTGGTTCCGATAGATCCATCCATTCTTCTCGAGTCATTTTTAGTAGTTCTCCCGTAGGATTGAATTGTGGTTCACTATGCGATGTGGAAAATCGATTCCATGGGCACACATCTTGACATATATCACAACCGTACATCCATCCTTGCATCTTTTCAGCATAGTCTGCTGGCAGTTTATTCTTGTATTCAATGGTTAGATAAGAAATACATTTGGAGCCATCCATCCAGTATCCTTCAGGACTAATCGCATCGGTCGGACATGCATCTATACATCGGGTACATGTACCGCAATAATCTGCCATGACCGGATCGATCGCCATCTCTAAATCACAAATAATTTCAGCCAAGAAGAAATAGGACCCAGCCTTGGGATTTATTACCATTGTGTTTTTGCCAACCCACCCTAATCCACTTCTTTTTGCCCAATCACGCTCTAAAACTGGAGCAGAATCTACAAAGACTCTTCCTACTAACTCCCCAAAACTTGATTGCATCCAGCCGAATAATTCTTCAAGTTTTTTACGAACAACTTTATGGTAATCTCGGCCATACGCATATTTTGAAATCTTAGGCGCTGAAGGATCAGTTTGTGTTTCTGCACTGAAATAATTATAGGCCAGAGAGATTACCGTTTTGGCGCCGGGTACAAGTAAGGTTGGGTCGACTCTTTTGTCAAAATGATTAGCCATGTACCGCATCTCCCCATGATGATTTTGATTGAGCCATGACTCTAGCCGGACTGCTTCTTCATTCATAAACTCAGCCTTTGCCACGTGACATAGCATAAACCCGAGCGAAGATGCTTGTGCCTTGATCATAGTATTAATATCCATCGAACTCATACTACAAAGATAGCAACATGTGTTGATAAAAAGCTTTCTTTTGAATTCTTGTTAGCTGGCTGAGCGCAATTGATGGACGAATTATTTTGCTGGCTGAGTGTAATTGACACAGGAACTGAAGTCGAAGTCATCAAAAGAATTACTTTCCACCTACATTCCGCCCACGTTCTACTGTTCGCTGTGATGATCGATTTTGATCCATATCATAGTCAACCATCAAGTATGCAAATGCACTAGCTTGGGGTGTTTTATATACTTGTCCTCCATAGGTAACGCTACCATTGGTGCGATTCCAGTCTTTGGCGAGCAGGACATACCGCTCATTCACTTTTGGTGATGGCCCGAATACTAAGTACTTAGTATCGTCCTTTGGGTCAAATGAAATAGCATATTGCTCTGTTTTGGGTGAAAAAACGTACACCCCTTTAGTTCCGCTACGTATGATGATTTCCTCCACTTTATGGCCTTCGATCGTTTTAATTTTACCATTTTCTACATAGCTTTCTCCTGATGTGAGGTTACGGCGCAAAATGATATCATCTGACAAGTAAAACTGGATTTTTGAGAGACTTTCGGTTGTCCATTGGAAATCATCGTGTATATTTTTGGTATAATATCTTAATGATGGTCCACATGATGTCATAATCAGGGATAGTAGGCAGCAATATGCGATAAGTTTCATAATGAATCAAGGTTTAATAAACCGAAGGTAATACCGTATGGCCAACTTGTCAATGGCGTTAAAACTATTTAACGTATCAATTAACTTTTCGATAACGGTCGCAGCTAGACTTTGAATAAATGCAAAATTCTATTTGACAAATGCAGTTATACATATT
>JANMMV010000073.1:0-7726 GCA_031373565.1 Saprospiraceae bacterium | reverse complement strand
CTATAAACTTATCACCTATAACCTATCACCTGTCATCTATCACCTAATCACCTATCACTTATCACCCTTAACCTTACAATTATAACCTATAAACTATAACCTATATCCCATCACCTATAACCTATAACCTATAACCTATAACTTAAAACCTATCACCTAATAACCTATCACCTATCACCTTCCCCCATCCTCAATTGCCTCGTTTCTTGGCTTTAGCTTGCGATTGGCTTACTATAAAGTTTTCACTGTATCGTTGCCAAGGGATAGATTTATGGCTATTGGATGCAAAATAGGTAGTAATCATTCCAAAAGTATTAACATCCTGATAACCAGGAATCGCTTGAATGATTTGGAAATTTTCGTCCATAAACACGGTGGAGGGAAAGCTCAATTTGCCCTGAAGTAACTCTACAGCCAATTCATTATAACCTTGAGCCCCGTTTTTGACAAAGCTATATTTCTTGCCATTTAGGGAAATGTCTTCCATTGTTTGGGCATCAAACTTTACGGGATAATAGTTTTCATTGATATAATCGGCCAATGTGGCTTCTTGATATGTCGTTTTATCCATTTTTTTGCACCAGCCACACCATGGAGTGTATATGTCAACTAAGATTTTTTTCTTCTTCGCTTTTGACTTTTGCATCGCTTCATCCCAGGTCATCCATCGCACCTTGTCCTGCGCGATGGCCTCGTGGCCGAATGCAAGGATGTACAACAAGATGTGAAAGATGATCAGAGATGTTCTCATGGAGGTAAAAAGATTTCGGAAGTATAACCAATTGGATTATGATTATGATTCTATTTTGGCTTCGTTTAATCTAATTTTAACAGTTGAAAGCGAAGGTGTTAATTGATTTTAGCATTTTGTAAGGTGATCTGGTGAAGCTTCTTGGACAGTTTTACCGTTTTCCATGTGGAAGTGTAGAATGGTTTATCACCATACGATGATGCGATTTCTAGCAAAATGGGCGCTTTTAATGACATATTACTCGCTACATGCATCGCTTGAACCGGCAACCAAGGTTGCAACACGTCAGTCATACTATATTTTGATACGACATAATTTTCGCTGTATGTTATGGATGCTTTATTGAAAAATGCTTCTTCGACATTTATTTTAGTGCCTTTGACACCTACGATAACAAGCGTTTCTGCTGAAGCATTTCTTAAACCTAGATTAAATGCGGATGGCGAAATCAACGGCGCTACAGTAGATCGGTCGAGCAAAATGGGCAAAACAGTAATAGACACTTTGTGGGCTCTATCTCTGGCCATGTGGATCGTTTGTTTCTTTTCAGGGTTGACGATTAGTGTGTGTCTTACCATATTGGAGTCTAGAAGTTCTAATGCCGTATTTCCATTACCTGCATTGTGATGCATAGTTAAAAAGGTAAACTTCCCATTCCAGTCTGTGAAGCGCACGTACTGAGTAAAGTCAAATGAATAGGTTTTATCGAAGTTAATCGCATCTTGAACTGCAGCTGCATGCATTGTCCGTGTATAGGTCAATGAATCTTTGGCTGGCTTTGACTCTCGCAGTGTCTGTAGATATGATGTGTTCAAATAAGTGTTGTGAGCTCTTGTAAAAGTAGTCACAGGATCGATATACAAACTTTCATTGAGTGGATCGGGTACCGTTTTGACAGATGGCATTTTAGCTTTCTTCTGTATTTTTTCAACTTGTTTAGGTAACTTCTGCGTTTTCTGCGCACTTGCGGTGTGCATTCCACTAAGTATTAAGACTACAAAAACGATTAGTGTAAAAATCCTATTATTGATGATATTCAAAATGGTATGGATTAAATTTTTTGAAAATAAGGCTATCTTGTGCGCAAAATTACATTAATATTTTGATGCAACAAAAGACGGGTATGATCGAGCCACATATTGATAACACAATACTGAAAGAAAAAATTATAACATTATTTGAATACAGGTTGTTTCCGACCTTACTAGATACCGCAGTAAAATATACTATAGGCTTTGACAAAGCAGCATTTCTTGAGTTGCTTGTCAACCTCCAGACTAGTATTTACCACTTAGATGCACACCTTGAGGCTCATTGGGATGTAAATCCAAAAACGTTAGCATGGCACTGGGAGCAAATATCAATTCATCTTGCAGCTTTCGATATATCTTCCGACGATCATCCGCAATATCTCAACCATATTCATATTTACGAGCGCCATGAGTTGAGTCTTAGGCAAAACAAAGATTTGTTGCGATTCAATCTCGAATACTTCTACTTTTATAAATCGTGCGATGTGAAGTTACTACGCAGATTGATCTACGAGAAAGGTGGTTTTTCTTCATCAGAAGGAAGCCTTTCAGATTGGCGATATTATGACTTGATAACGGAGGTTAATGATGATGTAGAAGATATCTTTGAGGACCTGGACTTTATCAATGGCAATGTGGTCCTTTTGCATTTATTGCGACATGGTAGAGCTAAAACAGCGATAGTTGTCAATGAATTTATAGCACAGATCAAACATAAAGCTACAGCATATTACCGAGGCAGGAAAGATCATGCTTTCAAGGATTATGTTTATGAAACAACCCTGCAACGCATCGATGAAACTCGTGCTTTACTGACAGATCAGTTGGCAAAGCTGACAAACGATGATTTGCTAAATTCTAGACTATACAAAGCGAAGCCCGAGTTCTTGGCACTTTAGTCCTTTTCTCAAGACCACATTAGTGATATTTTTATGAGTTCCGTTATTTTTTTGCAAACCAATCCTGACCTTTCGCCAAAGCATATTCAGTTCAATAAATTGGTATCTTCAATAGCGAAATTGCGGGAAGAACTGGATGCCGAGGAAAAGAGATTAGAACTATTTTCTGATTTTCACATAAAAAACATCAGGACGCTAGAAGTCGACCAGGCACAGCTACAGGTAGAAATGGCGCACAAATTGGATGATTTTTCGGTGAGCAGCACGCTCCCCAAAAATGTAGTGGACGACCTAGAGATACTTATTCCGGCATTGTTAGCTAAGTCATTTGAGTTTGTGAAGCCGGATGATAAATCCAAGGCGATCTATCAGAAGTGGACCGAGTTGGATTTAGACGATCTGAGAAAGGCAGAAAAGGATGAAAATAGGAAAGAATTAGTAGATTATCTACGGTCTATGGGAGTTGATATCAATTTGGATGATATCGATTTTGATGACCCCGCAAGCGAAGAGAAGTTGCATCAGCGCATATATGAAGCAAAAGAACAATTGGATCAAAGGAAAGCTGACGCAAAAGCCAATAAGAAGCAATCAAAAAAAGAAATCGAAGCAGAGGAGTTAGCAAAACTCCATGACGAGCTTAAGAATAAAAACCTTCGAAGCGTCTACTTATCGCTGGCCAAAATCCTACATCCTGACACTGAAATCGACCCAGACATCAAGCTGGCTAAGGAAGAAGTGATGAAACAAGTTACTAAAGCTTACGAGGATAAGGACATTATTACGCTCCTTGTCATTGAAACTAATTGGCTCAAGAATACCCAAGAGCGACTATCAAATATCAATGAAGAAGTTGCAGGTGTCTATATCTTGCTTCTCAAAGAGCAAGCAAAGAAATTGCGCCAAGAAAAAGGAGAAATGAGATACCATCCTAGATTTCAGCATATAGATAGATATGTAAGTATGAAGACAGACCATGGGTTGTTACTTTTATCATCGTTTCAGGCAAAACTTAAAAAAGATCTAAGGACATCTCATAGAGAACTAGAAATAATCAAGACCAGCCCTAGAAGTGATGTGAAAAAAATGATCAGATCCATGACCAAGAGATATTGTGAAAGGTATCTTTGATGGTCACGCACAAAGTGTGGCAAGCTATAAATGGAGCACCGTAATGCAAACGCATTACTCCAAAACGATCAATTTTTTACTTTCTATCCTTTTATCTTGATACGTCATATTTACTACATACATCCCTACTGGTAGCTTACTTTTATCTATCATGGCATCTGTATCATCTTCCATCTTTACATTTTGTCGTAGCGAGCCCATCATATTTTACAATTGACAGGATATGGGTCTCTTAGTTCCTGAAACCTGCACCTGATTTCATCTGAGAAGTGTGCGATCTATTATTTCATTTAGTGACAGAGTTTGAAAAGATCAATTAATCAAATATACTTTAGATTTTTACCACTTTTAAGGTACTTATCTTACCTTCAAGATTTATCACAACAAAATAGATTCCACTGGACAAATGTCGTACATCTAGTTTTGAAATGCCATCTTCCATATAAATCGGAATGGAAATATGCTTGCCTTTAAAATCCAGCACATTTATATCTGTATGGGCAGATCTCAGGTATAAGAAATCCGCGGTGGGATTAGGATAAATAGAACTAGCAACATAATTTTCACCCATTGTCGCACTTGCAGATTTTAAATATACTTGGGCAATATTTGTCGATATGGGGAAATTAAAATCAAAGTAAATATTAGCAGAGTTATTGATGGTATCAAATTTAATGAGATCTCTTTTGGGTTTAACGGCGTACATAACAAATCCAGTATTGAATGTATCAAAAGGCAAGTTGATATTCTCAAATTTAAAGTGTAACTTATCGTGAATAATACTGGCAACAGTATTGTGGCTTGCATTGATTATTTTGAAAGTATTAATATCGAGTTTTGTAGTATCAATAAAATTTTCAATATTTATATTGTTTGCAAGTCCAGTACCTGTATTTTCAAAGTTGATAATATACCTAAGAGGTTGGATATCTTCATTAGAATCCATAGCTATTCCATTCAAACAAATAATATTATTCGGATCATACGAACCTACTACTGTCAAATTTGTAACCACCTTATCGTTACTTACATTTTGTTCGATGCTATCTGGCTCGACATTCATAATAAAAGTCAAAACTTCATTGATATTAAGTGGTATTTGATCAATAGGCTTATTGAGTAAAAACGAACAAGGTATAACTGTACTGCCATATGGGTCAATATTCGATAAATATCCTCCGATAATGCCTTGATCTTTAAGATAGGTGCCATCTATTTCTGCTAATGTCATTTTACTAGGATCGTAAATGAAATTGAAATTACCACTAGCATAAATGGCTGAATTATTTGAAATAATTATATTAAAATGTAGGTGATTTCCTGGAACAGCAGAATTTAATGGGGCGATATTTACACTTAGGTCTCCTTTAGCAAATTTCTCTTCTAAGATAAAATCTTGGAATAAATATTCCTTATTTACCAATGGATTGAATTTCAGATCATCATCATTAAATTCATGTGTTGTATTATCATATTGCGGACTGATAGATAAAAGATCACCAATAGATTTAGATTTGATATTATATTTACCATTTTTATCTGTAAACAGAGTATATTTGGTTTCATCGTCATTTACGTTTATCGGAAAAAATGGATACGTAAATGTATAATTACTTGTTTTTTGCTTAACATATACTGTACCTTCTATGTTTGCATAATTTATAAAATTACTACACTCTTGAACGAAGGTCGTTAAATGAGAATTTTTTAGCAATACCTTTAGTTGATTCTCTTTGTCAATATTATCAGTACAGATAGTATTAATAGTATCTTTGGAAGTAAATAAATTATAGTCTTTATTGAAATAAGCGATGTTTTTATTATTTGATAAATTCAAAAATTTTATACTAGTCTTTGAGGATGAAGAATGGAACCTCAAAGAGTCTAAGTTGGTGCATGTAGAAAAATCCAAAGTATCAAATAGCGAAAAAGGCGCTTCATAATATCGAAGTGACTTAAGATTTTGTAGTACTAATTTTGTGGGGCCTAAATTACTCTTGAGCGTATTATATGCTAATTTTATGCTTCCAAGCTTATCAAGATCAATGAGCTTTAAGTTCTGTATAGAATGGGGAGTTAATGACAAATTGTATAGATTAGGACATTTTGAAACAGTAAGGCTATTGTTGGCAATAGTCCTAATTTCGCATTTTTCTAGTGATACCAAATTATGAATTTCAGTATTGCTGAATCCCAAAGTTCGAATACTTAATTCTAGTAAATTTGGCATGTTAGATAGATGAATAAATTTGGATTTCGATTCTAAATTTAATTTTTGTAAGGAATTCAAATCATTAAATATTATATTATCAATTTCTGTTAATCCGCTAGTCATAGTATATTTGGATAGATTTGGGCAATCTTCGATATGTAAAGTATTAAATCCTGTTTTTAAGAGAATTATTTCTTTAAGCTTAGGTAAGCCTTTAAATATCAAGTCAAAATTCTTGTTATTCTTTGGATTATTGACTCCTTCATGCTTAAAATAAGTTAAGTTATTTAAATTACGCAATTTGACGTCTGCATAATTTGACACAATAAATATGATAGTATCTAAGTTAGGTAAATTTGAGAGCGTCACTTTATTCGAACTCATTTTTACATGGTTCAACTGTGGAAAACTATCTAAATAAATATGTCCTTCATTATGCATAAGATTTAATTTTTCTAGAGATAATTTTGGATATATATCAAGAATAACTACTTTACCTTTAAAATCTATTGCTTGCAAATTTTGATTATCATTAAAATATAATTCAACAGGCATATCAAAAAAATTTAGACTGTAAAATTGCCTTAGATTTTTATTATTTTCAATGATAAACTTCGTTTTGATCAATCCCGTCCCAGAAATTGATTCGTCTATCCCAAATGAAATTAGATCTTCATTATTCGTTAAAACTAAAGTATAAAAACTTAGCCTTTTACCAATAAATTGACCTGACAAAGAATTGTTAATAGTTACTTTATTTCTAACGTCAAAACTGTTAGAAAATGCCAAATTAGAAATAGATGCTTGATTGATATGATCTAGCAGCACTTCAGATTTCGTAGATAGACTTAATTCTTTTAAAGACGTCAAATCTTTGATTCGTATTACTTCTTTAGCAGAAGCATATAATTCTAATTTCTCAAGTTTTGACAAATCTTCTATAATTAAAAATTCAAAAAAATCATTTGTCCCACTAGCAATATATGCAGATGTCAATTCTTTATAGGGAGTCAAGTCTATACCAGGAAGCATACGTTTGTCTGTATTGTCAATTTCGCCTACAATTGCTTTAAATGTTTTATAGTGGTTATTGTCAAAATAAAAATCTTTGACATTAGGTAAATTAATATCTAGATCAAATAGATTATTGCTTGATATATCTAAGTAGCTTCCTCTAAAGTAATTAATAGTAAATGTTTGAGTAAATATTTTTTCTAAACGATTATTCGATAAGTCAAGATGATTATATTTTTCAACCAAAGCGATATCGAACTCTCGAATATTATTATTGGATATATTAATGTGGCTCATTTCAGTATTGGGAGTAAATCTGCTAATTTTCACAGAATCTAAATTGTTGGAAGATAGATCAATAGTATCGATACTAAGCAAATTGTTATATGCATAATTGTTTAATTTTAAATACGTCAAACTAGGATTCTTGCTAATTTCTACCTTGGAAATACTCTTGACCAAATCTATTATACATGTGGTCAATAATGGTTGATTAGTTATTTTAACAGCATTTAGATTAAAAGATCTAAATCCAAGATATTCTAACTTTGGATTCAAGTTTAAATTAGGAAATGTTTCAATCAATTGGCCGTAATATTCTAGTCTAGTTAAATTTTTAAAGTGTTCTAAGTCACTTACACTTTTTGTGCTTGTGTCGTACTTGACTATTATTGAAATAACATTATCA
>JANMMV010000065.1:0-2486 GCA_031373565.1 Saprospiraceae bacterium | reverse complement strand
AAAGGTATTGAATAACCATTACTTTAAAAGCTTAGTACATGATAACACCTTAGTAATCGAAATTGACTACTACTTTTCTTGCCGATGCTTATTGTCTAAAACAAAAAAGGCTTCTCAACGATCGTTGAGAAGCCTAGTATTTTCAATTAATTGGATGGAATATATAAAAATATATTTTATCTTATCGAATCAACAACAGCCTTGAAGGCATCTGGGTGATTCATAGCTAAATCAGCTAGTACTTTACGATTTAGGTTTATATTTTTAGCATTAACCGCAAATATAAACTTAGAATAAGACATACCATGCATACGTGTTGCTGCATTTATTCTTATGATCCATAGTCTACGGAAGGCGCGTTTTTTGTTTTTGCGATCCCGATAAGCATACTTATATGCTTTCTCTACTGCGTTTTTGGCTACTGTGTAAACCTTGCTTCTAGCACCAAAATAACCTTTGGCTGCTTTTAAGACTTTCTTTCTTCTTGCTCTTGATGCAACGGCATTGACCGATCTAGGCATAATTATAAGATTTTAGTTCAATACAGGGATCCTACTTCATATCGTAGTATACTTAATCCTGCACTCTCGTTAAAAAATAAGGTTAAATAAAATTAAAGGCAAAGCAATCTTTTGATTTTGGCTTGATCCGCTACACTAACTAGCGTTGAACCCAAAAGACGTGTTTTTGCTTTATTAGACTTCTTTCTCATCAAGTGACGAGCATTTGCTTGAAAACGTTTTACTTTTCCTGAACCAGTTATAGTAAATCTTTTCTTCGCACTTGAATGCGTCTTCATTTTTGGCATAATAAAAAATTTAGGCCGCAAAGATACGACTTTGCAATAATTAGAGTGCACCGAAATCAAAATATTTTTAAAATAATTGAACCCCTGTGAGACTAATCACTTAAAATGAATGAAAATTTACTTTTTCTTCTTGGGAGAAATCATTACGATCATTCTCTTTCCTTCTAGTTTCGGCAATTCTTCTGCAGCACCTAACTCTTCAAGTTCCTTCAAAAAGCGCAACAAGACCAACTCACCTCTGTCTTTGAAGACAATAGCGCGCCCTTTGAACTGCACGTAAGCTTTAATCTTGGAACCTTCCTCTAAAAACTTGATAGCATGCTTTACTTTAAATTCAAAATCGTGCTCGTCAGTATTGGGGCCGAATCGTATCTCTTTGATGACAGTCTTGGCAGTTTTGGCCTTGAGCTCCTTCTCTTTTTTCTTACGATCGTATATAAACTTGCGATAGTCGATGACTTTACAAACGGGAGGATCAGCATTTGGGCTTATCTCAACCAGGTCCAGCTCCAATTCATGAGCCCAACCTAAAACCTGATAGGTGTTATATACTCCAACTTCGACTGGCTTTCCAGCCACTACTGTAAGTTCTTCTAGATTGTCACCCACCAATCGTATACGTGATGCCGTGATCTCCCTATTGAGTCTATAATTGTACTTTTCGTCTTGTACTTTAGACTGCGGTTGTGATTTACCTTTTGCCAAATGCGATATTATATTTAATAAAAAATGCAAATATAACTACAAAGTCCACTTGTTATACATTACCAGTGCACTTTGTGTTATTTTTATATTGCTATTCAAGTTTTTATCTCAAATAACTTAGAGATTATTCTGTCTTACTTGCCTCTTGCTCACTATGAATAACGATGCCACTCTTCTCATCATTTAACTCAGCGATCAATTTTGCCCCTTTTTCCGGATTATTACCTAAGATATACTCTGCTAACGGATCTTCGATATACTTCTGAATTGCTCTATTCAACGGTCTAGCACCAAACTGCGGATCATATCCTTTTTCGGCAACAAATCTTTTAGCATCGTCTGTCAAAGCCAATTCAAACTTGAGGTTCTCCATACGCTTGAAAAGGTTCGTTAGATTGATGTCTATTATTTTAAAGATATGATCTTGGTCCAATGAATTAAAGATAACTACATCATCAATTCTATTGAGGAACTCTGGTGAAAACGTCTTTTTGAGCGCTCCTTGTATTACGGTTTTGGTATTGTCTTCCGCATTTTCTACTCTAGACGCTGTCGCAAATCCTACACCTTGACCAAAATCCTTGAGTTGTCTAACACCAATATTTGACGTCATGATGATCAAAGTGTTCTTAAAGTCTACCTTTCGTCCAAGACCATCTGTCAATTGACCATCGTCAAGTACTTGAAGCAAAATGTTGTATACGTCTGGGTGTGCCTTTTCTATCTCATCTAGCAAGATAACAGCGTAAGGCTTACGTCTGACTTTCTCCGTCAACTGCCCCCCTTCTTCATAACCTACATATCCCGGAGGCGCTCCGATCAATCTTGAGATCGAGAATTTTTCCATATATTCTGACATATCTATACGGATCAGGGCCTCTTCAGAGTCAAACATATACTTAGCAAGTGCTTTGGCAAGTTCTGTTTTACCTACACCAGTTGGACCTAAGAAGATAAATGAACCAATCGGTTT
>JANMMV010000053.1:0-6397 GCA_031373565.1 Saprospiraceae bacterium | reverse complement strand
CATTATTAACAAACCCAAATGGCACACCTGTAGCTGGCATATCAGGATTGAACTTGCTGACCAGTTTTTGAGCTTGATTTACATAATTATGTATAGAATTATATTTATCTCTTGTCATTTGGATGACGCCATTTTGGTCATTTGCTATGGCTTGGTCTATTAGATTATTACCTTCTATCCTAGCCACAGCCTTGGTCGTACCAAAAGCTTGTAAATCTGTATTCACTTGTAAATTAGTAAAGTCCACCAATACTTTTGTATTCAGAAATGGGATCGTTACTTCTCCTGTTCCATTTCCACCATTTATGGTTTGGATTTTCATGGCAAATTTGCCTATAGAAACCACATCATCTATCGCGGGTGCGTATGGTGATTTGTTTTGAGGTTCTGCAATATCACATGATGCAAAACAAGCGTTGTCATCATTAGGTAAATTTGGATTGGCATTTGGGTTTTGATTACCACCTCCAGGAGAAAGACCAAGTGCATAATTAAAGGTGCAAGCAGCGGAGATGCCATTGTTTTTAAAATTTGCATTTTTACCTGGTTTCGGTTTGGCGCGCACTCGCCATGCGTATTTTCTACCTATTTGTAGATTTGGGTCTATTTGTGTGTACATATACGTAGAAACAGACACAGTTTTTCTAAAAAAAGCTGGCTCGGTCGCAGCATCTAGTGCTTGATTAGGATTCTGACCTTGCAGCAATTCTACCATCGTGAGTTCATACTCAATATTGATCGGATTAGCTCCTGCGGGCACTGTCCATGTGAAGAGTAGATTTTGCGGTGTCTTAGATGTGACTTCTTTGTCGCACATCGGCTGTAGTAAGAAAGGTGGCTCATGATGTGTGATGTTCACACTGGAACAACACATACTTTGACTACTCAATGGTGCTCCTGTTGCATACTCTGCGGCATAATAACAAAACCTGTAATTACCCTCAGGCAATCCATTGCCATTTACCAATTGGCTTTCAGTGATACCCTGTAGTAAGAGATTTGTGGTATTATAATATGGCGCAAGCTGATTTCCTGACAGTTGTATCGTACCAGATGATGGGATGACGATAGGTGCAGGTGGCATGAAATAGGTAGGTATACTGATCGAAATACCGTTACCTGTGATCGAACCGAGCAGCTTAATTGTCCTAGGGGTTGGTGTAGGGTTGGTGACCGTGACGACTACTTTGTTGCCATAAGTAGTATAGTCTGAAAGGTACGGTGAATACGGTGGTAATACCGTCGTCTGTACGACCAACTGACTGTACATCAACGTAGTAAAAAAGAAGCAGCAGAATACAATGGATAACTTTTTGATTATTCCTGTCATGATTTAAAAATTTATGGTATATCTGAAAACACCCGTTAATTCGGTGAAATTTTGACTATTAATATTGTCTGATTTGTTATTTAGGAAGAAGATATTAGCACCTAAGTTATGGCGTTTGCCCATGGTATAGTTGCCGCCAAGATTGAAGGAATAGTTGGTATTGACATCACTCAATTGAAGAGACACAGTTCCATTTATATTTACTTTACCTTCTAACCATCCTTGATTGTATCCAAGGCTACCACCTATTCCAGTTTCAGTAAAAGAAGCAGTTGTATTTTTAGTTCTATTGATACTCACATTAAAAGTAGCTTGACTTTGTAATAAAGATAGGCTATACATAAGGTTGGTAATCTCCGCAGCGTATTCCATATAAATAGCTGTAAAAGCATTATTGTCTATCATACGCATATTGAGATAACTCCCTATAACCATATGGTAAGTTTTGGTAGTACCCCAGTTGATCCTAGGGCTGATGGTGAAACCAGGATTTCTGTTTTGCATAATGATGGTATCATTGACTGCTGTAAATCCATCTTCTTGTTTTGTATAAAGATCCATCCAAGTCGCATCTATGCCCCAATAGTTTGACGGATTGATAGCAAGGTTGACATTGGGTTGATATCTAAAAGTGGTTACAGGTTTTTTATTCAAAAGATTATCGCTAAATACACTTAATCCATAGTTTAGATTCACCTTATTTTTTGCCATTGAAAAACCATGTCTCATTCCAAAAGCATTGACATCATTTTCGATAAAGTAAGCTCCCATACTTTTGTAATCAGGCGCAATCCTTTTGTAAAAAAGACTTAGATTGTGTCCACTAAAATTAAAATTAGCACCACCCTCCATAGCAAAATAGGCTTGGGTAGCGATGGTCTGCTTGCCAGCAATACTTGCGATCCTGCTCCATGTGGAGTCTATAGTAACTTCGGGTGCATTTACATTTCGGTTGTAAACACTCAAAGCTGCATCCGCATAAATATTCATAAATGATGCTACTTTGACCATTGTTTTTAAAGCAAAAACCGTATTTTCTCCTGGTTGGACTAACACGACACTATCAGCATATTGAAAAGGCAAACTTGTATCATCATCTTTGGATTTCATGTAAATAAGGTCAACGAATGAAGACTCTGTACCATAACCAATTTTGGCAGCATATCCTGATCTTTTGTATGCAGGAAGGTAGTTTTGTGATCTAGTAGTGTCTATACCTGTCGCTCTTTGAAATCTTCCACTTACAAATCCCAACCTAAATTTACCGGGTGTCAATTCGACACCACCACCAAGCAACTGATGTCCTGCTAGACTAAACTTACTCCAGAATATATTTTGGTAACCGATGTATGTTTTCAGCCATTTATAAGTAGGCGCTATCCCGAATTGATTAAATGGTTGACTAAAACTACGATCTTGTTCAGAGTAAGTAAATGACAACGGAATACTAAAATCACCTTTACTGAGATTGACATTGCCATGCAGCAAGTAGCTGAATGGTTGGCGACGGCCTTGGATGCCATTGCTGTTGTAACCTGTAAGTTGAAATCCTGCCGAACCACTTATTTTGAATGAGTCTTGGAGAGACCCTACTTCCTGAGCAGCACCTTGGCTGGACCAAAAAATGAAAGGGACCACCGACATCAAAAAAACGAATACCTTCATAAGGCTGGTTTAATATTATTTTGATAATTAATACGGTGCAAAGATGGGTAGTGTACTAGCCTCCAATGTTTAAGCAAAATGCAAAAAGTGTAAAAAAGTGTAAAAAGGGAATTTTCAATTAGATGGTGGATCTGCGGATTTGGTGGATTTGGTGCATTTGTGGATTTGCTTCATTTGGTGCATTTGATAATACCTAGAGAGCTTATCATTATGCAGGATTACCGCTTTGATGGGTTTCCAAAACTTGTCAAGAATTTGCTTGATTCATTGGTAAGTATTTCCTGAAATTGCCATCGAGGCTTCAGTAATGATTATAGCTTTAGGGCCAAATCAAAAACTATTTGGAAAATTGAAAGACCAATTTCGCATTTTTGGGAGATCAGATATATGATGGAAGAATCACCTAATGCTATTAATACATTTATATACGGTTGCATCTGAGTATCTCAACCAAAATCTCGTTTAACTATTTATGAGCTTAAATAATTTTTCGGCATCTTCTTTTTTGCAAAGTTCAGTACCGAGATTTATGGTAGCAGCGGTGCCACAAGCCACGCCATATTGTAATGTTTTCTTTAAGTCAAAACCTTGAGATAAGCTGTAAACAATACCAGCCAACATGCTGTCTCCAGCGCCCACGGTACTTTTTACAATCACTTTTGGTGGGCTGACGCGATAAGTTTCATCTTTTGTGACTAACATTGCTCCTTCATTACCTAATGACACCACCATAATTTCGCACTTGGTTTTATGTATCAACTTCTTAGCAACATCTTCAACATCAGCGAGTAAAATTCTCTCTACCCCGACCATAGTAGCCAATTCGCCTAAGTTAGGTTTTAGTAGATATACACCTTCGTCGACAGCTTCCTTTAAGGCAGCTCCTGAAGTATCAACGATGAATTTCGCTTTGATGTTTTTAGCAATCTTTGCTAGCTGGGCATAGATATTCAATGGAACTCCTGGAGGCAAGCTACCACTTGCTATGATAAATTCAGCATCCTTGAGATTCTCAACAGCTTCCAAGCACTTTTGCCATTCATTTTCCAATAGTAGTGTACCCGGCATTCCAAAGCGATATTGATTCTGAGTCGATTTATCAAAGACGACTATGTTTTCTCTAGTTTCATTCTTTGTTTCTATAATTACCGACGGAACGTTATAATTTTCTAGCAAATGGTTGAAAAATTTGCCTGTGTATCCGCCTGAAGGGAAAATCGCTAGTGCTTCTCCTCCTAAGTTTTTGATGGCTCTAGCTACATTTATGCCTCCGCCACCTGGTTCTAGCTTTGGCGCTAGGCATTGTAATTTTTTCTCTGGCATCAATGTCGCAACGGATGTGCTTTTGTCAATACAAGGACTAAAAGTAATAGTTATTATTTTTCCGTTTGTCATAATCAATCAGATGTTTTATTAGATCTCGCAAGATAAACTAAACAATGATAATCAGGAGACAAAAAGTGAGTATGCTTATGAATGCCCATTAATGGAGATTGGTTAAGCTATGGACTTATGCAAACATAAACCAAGTCAGCTTCTACCTACTTGATGATCCTTCCATCTTCCATTTCAATAATGCGTTGTGTTTTTTTAGCAAACTCTTGGTCATGGGTTACAATGAGCATCGTCTGATTGTATTCTTTGGCTAGGTTTTGAAAGATATCGAAAACTAAATCGCTATTTTTTTTATCCAAATTGCCAGTGGGTTCGTCGCCCATAATGATTGCAGGGTCATTTATCAAAGCACGAGCTATGGCAACTCGTTGTTTTTCGCCACCAGATAATTGATTGGCCCGTCTCAATGCCAGTTTTTCAACGCCCAACAGTTTTAGCCGTTCCATTGCTTTATATTCAACTTCTTGTTCTGAGTATCTGCTTAGTTTAAGAGCAGGCAGCATTACGTTTTTCAAGACAGAAAACTCATTTAATAGATAATGAAACTGAAATACAAAACCAATCTTTTCATTACGTACACTTGCTAATTGCGCTTCATTTTTGTCCGCCATTGTTTCGTTTTCAATCAGCAATTCTCCTTCATAGTCCGTGTCCATTGTGGAAAGGACATAAAGCATGGTCGATTTGCCACAACCCGATTTGCCGACGACTGCCACAAATTCTCCACTATTGATTGAAAAAGTAACATCGCGCAATACTTGAATGCGTGTTGTCTCATGAAAATATTTGTCAATATGTCTGGCTTCTAAGATTAAATTATTCATACTTTACTTTCCTCTTATTATGATAACCGGATCAATCTGGCTAGCTCTTTTGGCAGGGAAATATCCAGCAAAATAGGTAGTGATAAGTGAAAAAGAAATGCCAATAATGAAAAAAACCGGGTTGTAGTTAACTGGATAAGTGGTAATTGTGGGTAAAGCGACTGTATTGAATGGTATTTGGTCAATTATTAAAGATAGGAGAAACCCACACAGCAGGCCCAACAAGCCTCCAAAGAAGCCAATACTCAAAGCTATTATTAAAAAAATGTATTTTACATCTTTGCCGGAAAAGCCGGTTGCTTTTAATATGGCTATTGAATCCATTTTTTCATAAATCATCATATTTAAGATGTTATAGATCCCAAATCCAGCTACAATTAGCAGCACAACGCCTACCGAATACGAAATAACTGTACGCACGAAACTGCCTGTCTCAAATTGAGCATTCGCGGTTTGAATATCTTCTGCATCTGTTTGGTATAGTTGGGCATACTCTTTTGCTACAATAGGCGCATCCGCCATATTTTTTAATTTGACTTGAATATCTGTAATGTAATTATTGGGTTTGCCTAAAAGTTTTTGAACAGTTCCTATTGAAGCATAACTCTGTACTTTGTCCAGTTCCTTTATTCCTGATTGAAAAAAGCCTACCACTTTCAACGGGAAACGCTCTCCTTTTGAAGTAGTCACTTGAATGACATCTCCTACATTTGTAATTAATTTTTCAGCTAAATCTTTACCTAATACGATACTATTAGAGATATTTTTTATGTCCATCGACGAACCCGCTACAATGTAATCATTAAAGAAAAAAAGTTTGCTTTCTGCCTGCACTTCAATGCCGCTTACTACACCAGTAACATCAATTGTGCCATCGTTAAAGAATATAGGGGCTGTTATTTTAGGCGCTATACCGAGTACTCGTTGATCTTCAAGAATACTTTGCATAATCCTACCGGAGTTATAAATCTCTGGGCGGTTGCTACTGGATTTGACCGATTGAACAAAATTGTAATGGTCTTTAAAAGTATCAACGGCATTTATTGGTTGGTCTTTACTTGGTTTTAGCTCATTGTATAATCGTACATGTGCCGTCCTATTTAAAACCAATCCATCCAATAAATCATTTAAACCATTCATGAAGCCCAACAATGCGATAAACATCGTGATGCTAAATGTCACC
>JANMMV010000029.1:0-11343 GCA_031373565.1 Saprospiraceae bacterium | reverse complement strand
GCTTAGATACCAAACCAAGGAGATTCAGGGGCTATTAAAGCATGTTTATTTAGACACTCTTCCTCCCTATCAAGCTCCGACTGGAGAATGGATAACTGGAGCTAAAATACCGCTAATTAATTGTTCTAATTATGATATCGTTTCCGATCTGTGTCACCAGATGCTCGAAGAGTATCCAGATTATCCTGTTGTGGCTAGTTGGTTGAGAGGGAAATCAAGTATCTCCTATTCTCTACGTTCCCAGCCTGATTTTGACTGTTCGGAAATTGCCAAACTCTATGGAGGTGGGGGACATAAGAATAGTGCAGGGTTTAAAATTGCCATTTAAGTACTTCTTAAACTAGGAGCACATTTAGAGTAGCTGTGTGGTGATTTCCGATCGATCCGTTAATCTCGTAAAACACCAACCAAGATCATCGCAGCAGGTTTGCCTGTGTGTGGATGGATAGGTTCACGAATTTCGACGATCGATAATCCATTCGTGGTGTACAGTTCTACCCAGGACTCTATTGTCCGAAAGTACCAAGGTGAGGGATCGGTGAACTTATCACTAAATCCATCCCACGAAGAAGCTCTCCAGCCATCCATGTATGGCAGATCGCCACACGCGATCGTTGGATGTAAAGTTTGAACGATAAATGCACCACCATCATTGAGCAAAGATGGCATCGATTGAAATAAACCCGATACAGATTCCTTACCAATTAGTGAAAAATTGGCAACTACAACATCAAATTTTTTAGCTAACTTACCCGCCGCGATCTCGGCATAACTAGCTAACTCAAATTGACCAGATCCGATCGTTTTCCCTCGTTCTATTAATGCGGGAATAATATCGGTACCGACAACATTCAGCCCTCGATCGACTAATGCTCGTGTCAGCCAACCTTCCCCACAACCTAGATCCAGCACTGTCTGACCGCCACGACTAACGACAGCATCGACAATCGATCGATCTGTGATGAGTGTCCGACTTTCGATTTGCTGTTCCTGAATTGCGACGATCCAAGGGGCAGCATTTTTGAACCAAGAATCGATGATTTTGCGGTCGTTCTCTAGATGTATCGTCATAATGAAGTCTATTTTATAGATAATTAAGCCTACCTACTTAATAATTGCGATCGAACTATGGTGCTTTTACTTGGCTCGATCTAGCAGCATCGGCACCAAGATTGCCCAATTTTGGACTCCACCACTGCCCCTCTTTCCCCCGAAAATAGGCAACATCTTTGTGCTTGGGCTTGGTTCGAGCTTCTGCATCCGAACATCGCAGCATCGATTTAGCTTGCCCATCTTTACTGTAACTATATTCTTCCAGCGGCTTCTGGCAAACTGGACAAGGATGTTCAGTAAGTTTCGCTGGAGATGACTGCTCAGTTTTAGCCTGTGGTAACTGCCATTCATTTGATCGATCCGACCAAAACATTACCAAGCCTTTACCCTCGCCATCTTTGCAACCATCCTCACACTTGAGAAAATAGCCCTTCTTCACTTTTTTAGTGGGTACTTTGGACATTGGTTTACTGCAAGTCGGACATTTAGAGCGCGATTTCTCCAGTTCCTTACCTTGGAACGATCCATAATCCTGCTCCGGTAGATTCTGAGTAGCCCTACTTAATGCTGGCGCGAAATAGCTCCGGTTCCATTCAATTAGATAACTTTGCCATTCTTGCTGACCCTTGGAGATTGCATCGAGTTGGGTTTCCATCCCAGCGGTGAATTCCGATTGAATCAGTTCTGGCAAAGCTTGGATCAGAAAATCATCTACCTGCATCCCTACCGTCGTCGGTTGCACTTTACTCTTCACTAACTCCACATCAAAAAAGACATCAATATTGGTATGGCGGCTGCGCTTCCTTCGGGCAATCTGATAGTGCCAGTCATTCGTAATGCTGATTTTCTAAATCTAGCAGGTCTCACCAAAAATGTAAATGATCTTGCTAGTCGTGCTAGAGAAAATAAATTAAAGCCTGACGAAATCAAAGATGGTACTTTTACAATAACTAATGTAGGTACTTTTGGTAATCTAATGGGAACACCGATCATCAATCAACCGCAAGTGGCTATTATGGCAACAGGAGCAATTAAGAAAAAACCAGCTGTTCTTGAGACGCCACAAGGTGATGTCATAGCTATTAGGCATATGATGTTTTTATCGTTGTCTTATGATCACCGGGTAGTAGATGGATCATTGGGAGGATCGTTTTTGAGAAGGGTGGCTGATTATCTTGAACAGTTTGATCCAAACACAGAGGTATAATTGAACGCCACAAGATGAGAATTACATCAATAATTTTTACTTTTTTTATATTGTTTACGGGCAATTTGCAGCCAATCTCTGCCCAGAGATCAATTAAGAAAGATGGCCAACGTCTTTTTACAGCAGGAAGATATAAAGATGCCATATCGACCTACAATAAGTACAAAAAAATCGATAAAGATCCACAGTTACTTATTAATCGCGGAATATGTTATTTGCAAACTAGGCAGCCCGACGCATGTATTGCAGATATGGCTGCAGCACACAATCTAAAAGCGCTAAACAATAAGTTATTTCTGTATATGGCTCAGGCGTATGAAAGTAAAGGAGCCTATGTCGAAGCTGCAAAAATTTATAAAGTTTACCTAAATAAGCTTAACGTCCGATCTGATGAATGGTACAAAATCATTCATAAAATCAAGCAGTGTGCTTATGCTCTAGACATGTCTTTCATCCCCCAAAAAGGTTATGTTGAGAATTTAGGCAATGACATAAATACGATATATGATGATTTTAGTCCTGTTCAAAGTCCAACAGATCAAGAAAGATTTTATTTTTCATCTGCTCGAGAAACGTCGACTGGAGGATTAATGGATCCTGAAGGTCTGGAAGACAACATCAGTGGAAAGTATTATGCTGATATGTATAAAGTAGATCTTCGTAATGGAAAATGGTCATCTGTTCTTCCTTTCGAACAAGTACTCAACTCCACTCAGCACGATATCATTCAAGATTTTAGTTCTGATGGAATGACGATGTATTTTGTGAAATCACCTGATCAAAAAACTGGAATTGCTTTAAAAGATACTTTTAATTTTAACCGTGATCATCTTTCTGTACCGGCTTTAGCTCCTTTGCCATTCAAACCAGAATTAGGTGACAGGGACTTGTTTGTTTTTAGTGATAGCCTAATTCTGTTTTCGTCGATGGCTTTTAACGGATACGGTGGATATGATCTATACTATAGTATAAAACACGTCGACCAATGGTTAATTCCTATCAATCTAGGACCAAAAGTAAATAGCCGATTTAATGAAATAGGGCCCTATCTTACAAAGAATGGAGTAAAGCTGTTTTATTCTTCAGACCGTATAGAAAGTCTAGGAGGATATGATCTGTTCGAAAGTAGTTATGATGGCACAAGTAATTCTTGGAATGATTTTGTTAACCTAGGATTGCCGATTAATTCAACCACTGATGATACTGACATTGAACTTGCATCAGATGGACTCAATGCTATTTTTACATCTGATCGTGTAGGTTCTCTAGGAGGCAAAGATTTATATATCGCCTATTTTAAAGAGCAGATTTTTGACCAGTTAGATTTCATTGATGTTCCGCTTTTTGTAACTCCAGTCAATGATAGCATCATCATAGATACTTTCGTAAAAGATACCATAACTTTATACGTTCAGGAAAAACCCGCAATTTCAAATGAAGTTAAAATCCTACCGCTCAAAGAAGTAGTTACTAGTCCACTATTCTTCAAGGACAATGACGATGTGCTAAATAATACAAATCAAATAAATGTTAAAAATATAGGAGATCTCATGACTATCTATCCTGAAATCAAAGTAGTCTTGACATCACATTTTACGCCGGATTCGAGAGCAGATTATGACTTGTACTTCTCAATAAAGCGGGCGGAGAAAATATCGTCTCTTCTAGTTTCACAAGGTATAAAACCAGAGAGAATTTTCCTAATGGGTTGTGGTCCCAATTATCCCATAGCGCTTCACTACGGCGACGATGGACAAGTTTCTACTCTAGCTGCTAAAACCAACCGACGTATTGATATACGTTTTATCAATGTAGAACCTAATCTCAACCTTAGATTAATACCAGAAACTCCTATGGTAGTTGATAAGTTTAGAGATGAAAAATGGGATATATTCGATATCAATAACCAAGGTGTAAGCTTTAGAGTAAAATTTGGAGCGGTCAACCAAATGCTTAAATCGGAGTTGCTAAGCATCCGAAAAGATGCAATTATTCAGAAGAATGAATCTGTGCCCAATGAATATATTTATACATTTGGCAATGAGTCAACATATGCGGCGGCAAGAGATATCAAAACAGATCTTGTCAAGTCGCAAGGACGACAAGACTTTATTGTCATGCCCTATTTATTTGGTGCTCCTATGACTCGCGAGCAGATAACGAAACTATCTCCAGATTACTCGGAGTTAGAAATCTATCTCAAACAAGAGTAGATAATATTTGGATTATTATGTAAACTATTTAATTAGTTTCTTCAAGAGGATGCCTTCGGTTCTTTGCTATCATTAGCATGACCTTAATACAATTGTTGAAGATCTCTTTGGGGCTAAACGCTTAATATCTTAATCTCTACTCTCTGATTCTTTTGTCTACCAATGACCGTCTTATTATCAGCAATAGGCTTGCGTTTTCCATATCCCTTAAACTGAATTTTTTCAGAGCTTACGCCTCTATTTACGAGATATTCTGCAACGGCCTTTGCTCTCGAAGTACTTAATTTATCACAATATGATTCAGATGGAACATTATTGGTGTGGCCCCCTATCTCAATGATGATATCCTTATTGGCCGCCATAAAAACATACAACTCTTCGAGGACTTCATAAGATGCCTTACTGATTGAAGAAGTATCAGCAGCGAATTCTAATTTTTTTATTTCGATGATCTGTCCCTGTTTAATAGTAGCTCTGTTGAGCTCCGTCATAATTTTTGGTTTGGCGTTGGTATTAGCGCTAACTATAACTGGCGTATCTTGCGAGGACTTTTTTGTTGATGAACTTGAAGAAGAAGGCGTAGGATTTTTTTTGCGTTTATGCGGTGGTAAATTGCTTTTATTGACAGCAATTTCGCCTGCACAAGGTACTTTCAAAATATGAGATGCGCCGTCGATAAGTATATTGCCATTATAGGGCAATAAAACTGGTGTTTTGTAGAAAGCCTGAAAAGTGATAGACCTAACAGTAGACTTAGGTTTTATTTCAAATTTGAAAATTTGCCAACTATCATTAGAAACGGCCGATGATTCTGCCAATAATTCTCGTTCATTACAAAAGCCAAGTCCTCCCCAAATGCGAAAAACAGCCGGAGTTGTATAGTTAGTAAGCTCTTTTGTTACATGCGACATGCTAACATATTTTGGAGCCCTAGCAATATGTATCGTAAATGAATAACACTCTCCTGCCTCCAGTACGCCATCTAATCTTTGCGATACAGATTCATAAGTACCATTGTCCCGTACGACCATACCGAGGTAGGTACTTTTGTCTGATGCTGGTAAATTATTGTCCCAATATTCACGAAATTCCTTTCGATCTTTATCAAAGTATTTTCCTGGGTGTATATCGGGTGGGGATTCTAGTGGAAAGTTTATTCTACCACAATCATACCAGTTAAGGATACTGCTTGCAGAGATTTGAGGCTTATCTTCAAAGCTACCATTAATTATTTTAATAGTGTCCTTTTGTGAAAAGACGATAAGGGGGGAAATCAGTAGTAGGGCAATAAATGGTTTCGACATCTATCTTTGTGGGTATGTTTATTAAGTTAGAACGCTCAAAATTAAGGGAAAATAGCTGGGTTTGTTTACTATTAACCTAATATTAACGTCATTTTAGCAGGTTTGGACTCTATTTGTGACTAGGAATATCAATGCCTTTTATTTTTCGATACAATTCAGTGGCATAACCATCTGTCATCCCTGATACAAAATCTAAGACACCCATAACTTTTTCGTAGCTTGAGACATCGTCCTTAAAACAGTTGTATTGCTCAGGTATCAGCTGTAATGATTTTTTCTGCAGGGTTGAAGGATTTGACGATAATATAGCAAAAACGAAAACAGAAAGCAATTCGGACATTACGTTATAGCCAGCCAACTCTACTTCTATTACTGAATGATGATTATATACTTTTTTGATAGAAATATCATTGATTTTAACCAAGGCGGGACACAATTTTTCGACATCATCAACAAGTGTGCTCAAGTAAGTGCCTTGTACTATCGTCTCCGCATTAGCTATAAACATCGTTGTTGCTTGTTGTATTAGCAAATTGATACATTTCGCTCTCAAAAAAGAAACACCTTCGTTCTCGTCTTGAATTTTTTGCATTACTTCTACTGTTCTATCATAGTCAGTACCAAGTTCTTTTATCACGTCAAGGAATAACCCAGACACCAGTTCATAAGACAAAATATGTATGCGGTGAGCATCTTCAAGATCAATGATTCTATAACATATATCATCTGCTGCTTCAACAAGATAGACAAATGGGTGTCGGCAGGTAAAACCTTGAGATCCCATATCAAATGCCGCAATTACCTCGCTAAATGCAGCCTTATCAGATAAGAAGTAGCCAAATTTTTTGTTGTGTGGAACGTTTTTGTTGATTTCGACCGAGGCGCATGGATATTTTAGTATTGATACTAATGTCAACATCATCAGATTTTGGCCCCCGCTTAATTTACCTTTAAATTGTCGAGTCAATAACCTAAAAGCATTAGCATTCCCCTCGTAATGGGTAATATCTTGCCATTCATGATCGGTAAAAAATAATCTTAGTTCTCTATCGCCAATAATCTGATTTGCGTGCGATTCAAAAAAATGAGAAATCGCCTTCTCACCCGAATGACCAAAAGCCGGATTACCAACATCGTGCGCTAAACAAGCCGACGAGATCACACCAGACAACTCGTATTTATAAAACTCAATCTGCTCTTGATTTAAGCTATCACGGTATTTTTCAGCGATGGCAACGCCAACATTAGTACCGATAGACCTACCGACCGATGCTACTTCTAGTGAATGTGTCAATCGATTATGGACAAACACATTGCCAGGCAACGGAAAGACTTGTGTCTTGTTCTGTAACCTCCGAAACGCAGACATAAATATGATACGATCATAATCTCTAATATACTCCGAGCGAACACTCTTGCTACTAGATTGATAACCAAATCTTTTGCTTGATATCCATTTGCCCCAGTCTTGTGCTGGCATTATTTGTAGATTTATTTTTTTATAATCTGCGCAACCAGATATTTCTAAATTGGGTCTTGTTGCCATGGTCTTGCAATGCTATGACATCTTCGCCGTGCGCTTCGCCATAATGATGCAAACCTGTATACAGCGTTAGCCCACTGATAACGCTATTATTTTGAACGAGGACTCCATTATGGAAAGCGGTCAACCTAGCAGGTGATTCTATCTTACCATCAGCCCTAAATCTCGGTGCTGTGTAAACTATATCATAGGTATTCCACTCGAGCGGACCTCGCATCACATTGACTAACGGCGGATGATCCTTATAAATACTTCCAGCTTGGCCATTGGCATAAGTCCGATTTTGATAGGAATCCAAGATTTGAATCTCGTAACGATTTTGGAAAAATACACCACTATTCCCTCGACCCTGTCCTTGGCTTTCTACATTATCTGGAGCACTAAATTCAATATGCAATTGACAATCTCCAAATTTCATCTTTGTTTGTATAAATCCTGACCCCGGGACAACTTCCATGTACTCTTTATTGACTATTTTCCAAGGAGATGACTTTGTGATGTCACTTTGACTTACCCACTGATCCATGTTTGACCCATCAAATAATATGATGGCATCTGAAGGGGCTGCTGAATTTGTAGTGCCTGGCTTTATGACTTTGACTTCAGGATTCCAAATTTCTGTCATTTCTGGTTGCATTGCCATCGGGGATACTTCAGGCGGCGTATTTGGATAGTTTTGAGCACTCCCTTGGACGAAAGTACATGCAAACATGATTAACATCAAAAGATTTTTTAGCTTCATTATATCTATTTTCGTGTGTGAATTTAGAACAAATGTAGTGAATAGATGCATGATTTCAAGATAATTTGTACTTTTATCATCTTCAATCTAATAACCGTTATCAAAGAAACGTAAATGCTATCTAAAACATATGCAAGTGCTGTCCATGGCGTAGAAGCACAAACCATAACAGTGGAAGTCAATGCCGGCGGGCCTATTATACCTGGCAAAGTTGGATATTATCTGGTCGGGCTTCCCGATAATGCGGTCAAAGAAGGGTGGCAGCGGATCGAAGCGGCTATCAAAAATGTAGGTCTAAATACGCCTCGGGTCAAAATCGTCATCAATCTGGCACCGGCTGACATCCGCAAGGAAGGTTCGTCTTATGATTTACCTATTGCAGTGGGTATATTAGCCTCCACTGGTCAAGTGAACACTGATATGCTGGAAGACACGCTTTTTATGGGCGAACTTGCACTAGATGGTGAGCTACGTCCTATCAAAGGTGCGCTTCCTATTGCTATTCAGGCGCTCAAAGAAGGATATAAAAGATTTATTTTACCAAAACAGAATGCGAGAGAAGCGGCTATAGTTAATGGTATCGAAGTCTTCGGAGTACAAAATCTCAAAGATGCGCTTGATATAGTCAACAATGTTTCTGATCTGAAGCCTTTAGTTTATGATACGCGTGAGGTATTTATGGATACGCTCAATTCTTATGCTGCTGATTTTAATGATGTCAAGGGCCAAGAAAATATCAAACGTGCTCTTGAGCTCGCGGCGGCAGGAGGGCACAATGTAATACTGATCGGCCCACCGGGCGCTGGGAAAACGATGCTAGCCCGTCGATTACCTACCATTTTACCACCACTAAATCTCCACGAAGCTTTAGAAACGACGAAAATCCATTCCGTGGCAGGAATTCTCGGCGCCGATTCCTCCCTAGTTACAGAGCGGCCCTTCAGATCACCGCACCACACGATCTCTGATGTCGCATTAGTGGGCGGAGGCTCAAATCCTAATCCTGGAGAGATCTCGCTCGCTCATAATGGTGTCCTTTTTCTCGATGAATTACCTGAATTCAAACGACAAGTCCTAGAAGTCATGAGGCAACCGATGGAAGAGCGTAGAGTTACGATTTCTCGAGCCAAACTATCCGTAGACTATCCTGCAAGCTTTATGTTGATCGCTAGCATGAATCCTTGTCCATGTGGCTTTTATAATCATCCTGAAAAAGACTGTGTCTGTGGCCCCGGTGTCGTCAAAAAATACCTTACCAAGATATCCGGGCCATTGCTAGACCGTATAGATTTACACGTAGAGGTAACACCTGTTTCATATGAAGAACTAGCAAATAGAGAGTACTCAAGTGAGTCGTCCGCTCAGATTATGGAACGGGTCGTTAAAGCTCGTAAGATACAGGAAGAAAGGTTTAAAGATCACCTAGGCGTATTTTCCAACGCACAAATGCCAAGTCGTATGGTCAGAGATATCTGCGAATTGACGCCAGCTGGCACTAATCTATTAAAGACAGCTATGACTCGATTACAGTTGAGCGCCCGAGCTTATGACCGCATCTTGAGAGTAGCACGCACAGGCGCTGATCTCGCTGGAAGTCCTGATATCAAAATCGAGCACCTAGCCGAAGCGATTCAGTACCGGAGCTTGGATCGTGAGGGTTGGGCTGGGTAATAAAGATGGCATTATTTGATTTCTCCGTCTACCTTTAGTCGTTCAGGTCTATTCGCTATGGCCCAAATATTGTGATAAACCAACTTTCCTATCTTGACCATCTTTTCAAAATTGATTTTCTCAATATCATCGGTCTTCTTGTGATAATCTTCGTGGACTCCACTGAAAAAGAAGATAGAAGGAATACCATTTTTTGCAAAATTGTAATGATCAGATCTGAAGTAATACTGGTTAGGATCATTTTCTGAGTTGTACGTATAATCTAATGTAATTTGGGTATACTTTTGATTTAGATCCTCATTTATTTTGTGAAGGTCCGAACTTAGTCTGTCTGAACCGATCACATAGATATAGTCAGGATTATCCTTGTATTTTTCATCTTGGCGACCTACCATATCTACATTGATGTCAACTACGGTTTTATCGAGTGGATATATCGGGTTTTTAGAGTAATATAATGATCCTAACAAGCCTTTCTCCTCTCCGCAAAACCATATGTAGCTAATACTTCTTTCTGCTCGTTCGTTTCTCAAATAAGATTGCATGCTTGCTTTCGCTAGACTTATAAGAGTTGTGGTCCCAGATCCGTTATCATCTGCACCGTTAAATACGTCATCTCCTCGCTTACCTAAGTGGTCGTAATGTGCAGAAACGATTACTTGCTCATCACTTTTAGATTTACCTTCGAACGTTGCTATAATATTGTTACCCTCTAAGATGGTAGTAGTTTTAATTAAGTTGGTACCGACAAGATCAGTTGCCAATACAACATTCGTTGCCTTCCCTTTAGCGAAGTTCTTACGTGCTTTGATTATTTTTCCGTCGTTCTTTCCTATGATTTCTTTGGCAATAGTAGAAGAGATGTAAAGGTGATTGGCTGTCTTCAAAACGACATCTTTTTGATTTCCTAACTCCAAGTTATTGCCTAATAGTTTATTTCTATTTTTATCAAGTAGTTTCTTGATATCATTTTCTATGATGAGCACTAACTTAACACCCTTGCTTTTAGCTAGCTCAAGCTTTTGGACAAGGTCATCGTCGCTCCATGTCGACAATTTGTCAGATCCCGTTATAAAAGACTTACCCTCCTTATCGACAGGTTCGCCTCTATTTATCATTATGATCTTGCCGGCTACATTTACTTTTTTATAATCACTGTATATAGCGTCTTCAATACCGTAGCCCAAAAAGATAACTTCTTTATCGTTAACATTGAATAAATCAGTATTCAAATTGGGAAAGCCAATAAAGTCCCACAAATGCTTGAACCTCTTCTTATCTACGAAAATATCGGCATCCTTCCACGAACTATACGTAAAAGCTACTGGTTGAGTTTTGATGCTTGTAAATGGAAATACGCCTACACCGAGATTTGTAAGATATTTAATGATATAATCTTTTGCCTTATCTATGCCGGGTTTTCCCGTCTCGCGACCTTCTAGAGAATCTGATGCCAGTATAGAAAGGTGAGTCCTCATGTCTATGACATTAATTCCATCAGCAATTTGCACTTGTATTAAATTCTTATCAGTAATAATTGCTTTTGTCGTGTCTGGTACTGTTACACCGCTTATGTATTGACCATAAGTCAACGAAGACCTGCTAATTAA
>JANMMV010000026.1:0-6398 GCA_031373565.1 Saprospiraceae bacterium | reverse complement strand
TTTTCCTGCAGCGCAGCCGCCGGACGCTTACCGAGCAAGTGACAGATCGCGTAAGACAGTTCGGCCCGGTTGAGTTGGTTGATTTGTTTATGCTGCTAAAGCTGCACATGTTTGTGGGAATGTTTAACCTGGCTAGCATAGGCTGTGCCGATGTGTAGCAGTTTCTAATACATAAGATCTAATTTTGTTCTCTTTGAAGAAGTTCAGGTGCTCATTTGGTTTAAGCACAAAGAGACAAAGGAAACGAACGCTAAATCATTTAGAAAATCCCTTCAAAAAAAAAGACCGTTGAAAATCTAAACTTCCAACGGTCTATAAAGATGGTGACCGGAGAGGGACTTGAACCCTCACGTCCTTTCGAACACATGCACCTCAAGCATGCTTGTCTACCATTTCAACACCCGGCCGACGCTATCGGGGTGCAAAATTAAGGGCATTTTTGGATTCACAAAGCAAATCAGCAATATTATTTAAATGAGACGATGATCAAAGGATCATGCGATTACCATCTTTGCTATATGAACAGAACGCGCAGACACAATATCAATGTCGCTTGCCTAAATATGTAGACTTTTTTTGTTTTTCGTGATAAAACACTATTTTTGAGCAATATTGAAGGCCTATGTTTTACTCGTTTTTCAATTCTATCATCAAAGGATATCTCAAGTATCGTCGCGGACGTATACAGCAGATGTATATTAATCCCCTGCAAATACAGGAAGATGTAAGAAATGCACTTGTCGAAAAGCTCAAACTTACCGTATATGGCCAAGACCATAACGTAAAGTACGTTGAGACCTTAAATGACTTCAAACAAGCACTTCCTATTGTAGAATATGAGTATCTGTTTCCGTATATCGACAAGATGATGCATGGCGCAGAAGATCAATTGTGGCCCGGCAAAGTATCTTGGTTTGCTAAATCTTCTGGCACGACAAACGATAGATCAAAGTATATTCCCGTCACAGATGACAATCTTTATGAAAATCATGTAGCAGGTTCATGGGATGCGATGTCCATACTATACAGCAATAGACCCGATGCGCGGGTTTTTGATGCGAAAAATCTCGTCATGGGCGGCTCACTTACCCAATTCAGTGATAAAGTGACCACCGGTGATATATCTGCTATCCTTCTCAATAGAATGCCTGCTGTGGGTCGACCGTTCTATACACCTGATTTCGAAACGGCACTCATGTCCGGCTGGGAACAAAAAATCGAAAAGATAGCACAGCAATGTATACATGAAGATGTGGTGATGTTTGCTGGTGTACCTACCTGGACGATCGTACTATTTAATCGTATCCTAGAAATCACAGGTAAAGATAATATCTGCGAAGTATGGCCAAATGCCCAGACTTATCTGCATGGCGGCGTAGGTTTCGAACCCTATGTTAACCAATTCAAAAGCTTTTTGCCACGGCCAGACATGGAATATTACGAAGTATACAATGCTTCTGAAGGTTATTTCGCCATCCAAGATAGGCTTGAAGAGAAAGGCATGTTACTATTACTTGACAATGCGATTTACTATGAGTTCATTCCGATGGACAAGATCGATGAAGAACATCCTGATACATTGACACTTGATCAAGTGGAGTTAGGCAAAGACTATTGTATCGTGATCTCTACAACATCAGGGCTTTGGCGTTATAGGCCAGGTGATACCGTCCGATTCGTTACACTAGCGCCGTACCGCATCATGGTCAGTGGTCGTACGAAGCATTATATCAATGTTTTTGGGGAAGAAGTCATGGTTCATAATACGGACAGAGCCCTCAAAGAAAGCTGCGACGCGCTTGGGGCTACCGTCCGTGATTACTCAGTTGCGCCGGTATTTATTGAGGGTCATCACCGAGGTCGTCATGAATGGTGGATAGAGTTTGAACAGGCACCTAGCGATTTATCAAAATTTGAGTCTACATTAGACCATTACCTTCGACAAAATAACTCGGATTATGATGCCAAACGTACCGGTGATCTAGCACTCGTCAATCTAAGTATCAATGCTATACCTAGGGGCAGTTTTGAAGGATGGCTTTCTTCAAGAGGTCGCTTAGGCGGTCAATCCAAAATTCCAAGATTATCAAACGATCGTAAATTTGTAGATAGATTGAGTGAATATATGTCCCAATCAAAATCATAAACAATGAGTGATAGCTTCGAATTAATATACAATGAACTGAGTCTATCAGATAGTGACCAGATAGATGAAGCCGCCATGCTAGAGATGATCAGCAATCGAGTGTTGACACTGCTCGAAACTGATCCAGATTTGTTGATGAGTTATCTGTATCGATTGGATATCGATGAGGCCAAAATCAATTTTGCGCTCTTACCAGGCCAAGCTGATGCTGCCCATGTAGGATTAGGTCGGCTCATCTTGGATCGTCAAAAACAAAGGGCTGCTGCCAAACTAAAGTACAAAGTAGATCCTATCGAAGGCTGGGAAGATTGACATGCGGATCTACGAAACCCAAGGCATCATCCTGCGAAGTATTAAGTACTCAGAAACAAGCATCATCTGCGACATCTATACGCGCGAGCGCGGATTGCGGTCTTTTATTGTATCAGGTGTTAGATCTGCGCGCAAGGGAGGTGCCGCTGCAATCTATCAACCTACCAATATAGTCCAGCTGGTTTCGTACGATGTGGATACAGACAAGCTGGCACGTATCAAAGATATCAGTCTAGCACATCATTACAAGCATATTCATCTAGACATTGTTGTTTCTTCTACTGCGATTTTTATGATCGAAATAGCAAGAAATGCCATACAAGAACGGGAGGCAAATGTAGATTTCTATGATTTACTTTTAGAATGGTTTATCAGAGTTGACGAACATCATGTTTTCTTTGCATTAGCGCCACATCGGTTTATGATCAACCTAAGTATGCATTTAGGCTTTGGCCCGATGAATAATTGCAATATGACTGATCCATATTTCGATTTGTTGGAAGGGTCTTTCGGATCAACGACAGGAAGTCCTTACTTTTTAGATGCAGATGACAGTGCAGCCTTTTCAAAAATCTTAGATTCGGCGGTTGATGAGACACTAACACTTCCCAAAATACAGCGAGATCGACTCTTAGATGCATTGATTAAATACTTTCAATTGCACATAACCGCCTTTCGCGATATAAAATCACTCGAAGTATTGCGTAGCATTTTATGAGAATTGTTAACTTGTGCAAAGATTTCAAATTTGGTATCATTCTCAATCACTCTATCATTACTTTTTAACTATGTATCAATCAACCAATCGTCGTGATTTCATTCGTAATGTAGCCTTATTGGTAGGAGGAACGGCAATATTGCCAGAAATCGGTTGTCATTCGACATCTACTATCAAAGGCGTAGGAAACCATCATTTAGATACATTCGGTATTCAATTGTATACGTTAAGAGATCTCGTGCCAACGGACATCATGGGTGTTGTCAGTAGCTTGAGTACTTTTGGGTACAGACAAATCGAAGGATATGAAGGTGATCGTGGATTGTGGTGGGGATTTACGCCGCTGGAATTCAAAAATCGCATCCAAGATGTAGGTATCAAAATGGTATCTAGTCATTGCAACTATTTAGTAGATCTAGACCAGAAAGCGGAGCAAGCAGCGATGGTAGGACTCGAATACTTAATATGCCCATCGGTGGGACCACAAAAAAGTATGGATGATTGGAAGCGCGTCACAGATTCATTCAACACTGCGGGTAGTATTTGTAAAAAGCATGGTATTCGTTTTGCATACCATAATCACGAATATTCATTCATCGCTTTCTCAGGGATGATACCTCACGACTATATTATGGCCAATACAGATGCTAGCACCGTTGACCATGAAATGGATATCTATTGGGTTGTTACCAGTGGTGCAGATCCAGAAGCTTTCCTTACTAAGTACAAAAACCGTTTTCGCTTATGCCATATCAAAGATCGTATCATTGGGTCAGCAGAACGCGATGCATCATGCGATCTAGGAACTGGCATGATCAACTATCCCAAGATTCTACGTACGGCACTTGACAATGGCATGAAACACTTTATTATTGAGCAAGAGCGCTACGATGGTACGACTTCTATCAAAAGCGCAGAGGCAAATGCAAATTATTTAAAGAAATTGATGGTTTGATTTGTTAACAGTGAATAATACACACTTCTAACAATATCAAAGTTTAATAAATTACATCAATCCTTCCTTCTTAAGTATATCATGGATCGTTCCTTCAGTAAGTCCGGTGATATTAGTGATCATTGGTATATCGATACCATTCTTGAATGATTTAATAACAACTGAGGTTATTCCTTCTTGTCTTCCTTCTTGTCTTCCTTCTTGTCTTCCTTTTTGCTCACCTTCTTGACGACCTTCATATTTTGCAGTTTCTATTACACCGTAAGTGATAGCCATCTCCTTCTGGTGGGCATCATATTCAATTTTACTTTGTGGAGTCATATCATCATATTTTAATTTTTTGGAAACACTTTCTAATCCTGGTGCAGAGAAAGTGGTTGGTAGATTATTATTTTTAAAATAGTAAGTCCATTCATCAAGTCCATCCTTGGCCACATCATTAGATTTATTGACTTTAATAATGTAATACTTAGTAAAGATATCACTAGATTCACTAAAAACATCAATATTTCGATAAAATAATATTTGGAAAAAGATTTATTTACGATATTAACTTAGTTGTAGTACAAAATAGATAAATATAGGTTAAAATAGCACGTAAATTTGGTAATATAGATGTCATTCAATACGTTTTTCGCTTATATCTTTAGTTTTATTTTGAAAGATGAAGGCCATGCTGAAGAGTTTCCATTCATTTTTGATCTTGATATAAGTTTCTAAAAGCCGTCTAAAATCAAAAACCTACTAGATGAATTATCACCACGTATCTTATGATGATTCCAATGCGGAACAGGTCAGTCAGGGTCTATATCATCCTATGTATGAGCATGACGCATGTGGAATCGGGTTTGTAGCCAACATCAGAGGTAACAAATCGCATGAAACAATTTCAGATGCCTTGACAATCCTGGAGAATATGTCCCATCGTGGTGCCTGCGGTTGTGAGCCCAATTCGGGAGATGGTGCAGGCATTACGATGCAGTTACCACATGAATTCTTTTTCGATGAATGTATTAAGATGGGAATTCAACTACCAACGTTTGGTAAATATGGTGTAGGTATGATTTTTTTTCCTAAAGAAACAAGCTTACGAGAAGAGTGCAGAAGCATCTTTAATCGAGCAGCGGAAAAATTGGGATTTGACATTCTCGGCTATCGTCATGTACCTGTTGATAGGAATAACATAGGAGACACTGCGCTTAGCGTTGAACCCGAGATCGAACAAGTATTCATCGCTTGTCCCGATCTGATAACGGATGTCATCGTTTTTGAACGACGACTCTATGTGTTGAGAAATTACTCGTCGCACATGATTCAAAATAGTGTAAAACGAGATGCTGTGGGATTTTACATTGCTTCGTTATCATCTAATACGATTATTTATAAAGGTCAATTGACGAGCGGTCAATTACGATCATTTTATCCCGATCTAACAAATAATAGAGTAGTTAGTGCCTTCGGTCTAGTGCATAGTAGATTTGCTACAAACACTTTCCCATCATGGAAACTTGCACAGCCCTTCAGATATATCGCGCACAATGGAGAGATAAATACATTGCAGGGCAATATCAACTGGCTCAAGGCCGCGGAGCAAGGTCTATCATCGATTCATTTTACAAACGAAGAGATGCAGATGATATTACCTATCATCTTTGAAGGTCAATCAGATTCGGCATGTCTTGACAATATGATCGAACTATTAATGATGTCAGGTAGAAGTTTACCACATACCATGATGATGTTGATTCCCGAGGCTTGGGATGGTAACGAGGCGATGGACCCTATCAAGAAAGCTTTCTATGAATATCACGCTTCGATCATGGAACCTTGGGATGGTCCTGCGTCGATCTCTTTTACGGATGGCAATATCATTGGCGCCACTTTGGATAGAAATGGCCTTCGACCCTCGAGATATACGATCACGAGTGATGATAGAGTCATTATGGCCAGTGAGACTGGTGTTTTGCCGATCGATCCAAAACTTGTTGTGCACAAAGGCAGATTACAGCCAGGAAAAATGTTTGTTGTCGACATGGTGCAAGGCAAAATTATTAGTGATGATGACCTAAAAAAAGATATCTGCCGCCAAAGCCCCTATGCTGAATGGTTACAAAAACACAAGATCAGGCTTGAAGAGATCGATGAACCAAGGGTCGTCTTCACGCACCTGTCCGATCAGTCAGTCCTGAAGTATCAAAAAGCGTTTGGCTACACATCTGAAGATATTGACGTCATTTTGAAACCCATGGCACTAGATGCCAAAGAAC
>JANMMV010000019.1:0-3359 GCA_031373565.1 Saprospiraceae bacterium | reverse complement strand
GAATACGACTCTTTGCGATATCTGCCCAGCCTGGTGCATGTTCCTTCCAAACTTCTCCCTTTGGGTTTTCATTCAATAGCCGATAAGTTTGGCCTAAATTGATATGAAATTTGTCTACCGATTTTTCGAGACTTACATATTCTAAAATAAGGATGAAAGCTGTAATTCCCATCGCCATTCCGCCGATATTTACGACACTATAGACTTTGTTTTTTAAGATGTTTCGCCAAGCGATTTTTATATAATTTTGGAGCATGATTTTGAGCTTTGTGCATCTAGCGGTTAGCTTTTAGCATTTACAAATTTATTTTAAGTTTTGCTAAAAGCTGATGGCTGATAGCAAATGGCTAAAAGCTAATGGCTGATAGCTAGCGGTTTTCTTAATCTGTCTTCAACGATTTTACTGGATTCATTAGTGCTGCTTTTACGGCTTCGTAACTTACTGTGAGTAAAGTAATACTTAAGGCACCAAGGATCGCGACTATAAATATCCACCAAGATATTTCAGTATGATAGTCATAATTTTGTAACCAATCATTTAAGTAATAGAACGAGATAGGTATTGCCATCAGCGAAGAAATTAAGACTAACACGGCAAAATCTCTACTTAGCAACGACCACAAGTTAAATACTGATGCACCTAGTATTTTTCGCACACCGATTTCTTTAGTTCGTTGCTCGGCCACGAAACTTGCAAGTCCAAAAAGCCCTAAGCAAGAAATAAAAATGGCTAGGATAGCAAAAAATGTTGCCAGTTTACCTATCCGTTCTTCGTTTACAAATTTTTGATCATATTCTTCATCTACAAATTTGTAATCGAACGGACTTCCTGGATTAAATTTTTTAAATATTTCGCCAACCTTTTCAACCGCAGAAGTAGTGTTTGTAGACTTATTAAGTTTAATATTAAATACATTCGCATTATCAGGGTCTAAGTAGAAAATAGTGGGTCTAACTGGATTAAAGGGCGAGTCCATGATCATATTTTTAGCAACACCAACTATCTGCATTTGACGGCCATGATTTAGTGAATTGACAAACTTGCCTACTGGATCTTTAAACCCAATTACTTTTGCAGCTGCTTCGTTAATAATTAATGCGGAGGAATCAGTCTTAAACGCATTCGAAAAATCACGTCCTTGCGAAATTTGTAAACCTATCGTTTTACCGTAATTATGAGAAGTTCCAACATTGCAGAACAAGGGCTTTGTATTCGGTTCTTTACCTTCCCACTCATAACCTACGGTATTGGACCATGCCATCGTGACTGGACTAAAAGACTTACTTACCTCGTCCACAACGCCAGTATTGAGAAGATCATTTCTAAAGGTTTCATAATTTAGATTTCTAAGTTCAGGTGTATTTAACATCACATACATAAGTCCATTTCGATCATAGCCAGCATCACGATCTTTTGCATATAGAATCTGTCGATAGACGATGATAGTCCCGATAATTAGGGTCACAGAGACTGTAAATTGGATCACTACTAATACTTTTCTGGGTATGGATGCAAACTTTCCTACTCTAAATGTTCCTTTCAAAACACTTACTGGATCAAAAGAAGACAAATATAGCGCAGGATAACTTCCAGCCAATAATCCTGTAAACAATACAAATCCACAACTGATCAACCAATAATTTGCGTCTGCGTAAGGGAGAGCCATTTGCTTGCTTGCCAGCTCATTGAACCAAGAAATAGACAGTAGCACAAGTGCAATAGACATCATAAACGCTAACGATACTGTAAGGATGGACTCGCTCAAAAACTGACTTATCAATTGTCCTTTAAAAGAACCTACTGATTTGCGGATACCCACTTCCTTTGCTCTTTTTTCACTTCTAGCGGTGCTGAGATTCATAAAATTTATACAAGCCAATAATAATACAAACAAACCAATGATACCAAACAACCATACAAATGTAATGATGCCACCTTCGTACTTACCATCTTTTACATCACTGTAAAGTCTCCATTTACTCATCGGATAAACAAATAATTCAGGTTGTAATGTATTCATATCTTTAGGAATCTTATTCAAGACGATATCCTTCACTTTAATAGATGATTGCTCAAATCCCGCACCTTCGCCAAGTTCTACAAAACACTGCCAAGAATTATTATCCCAAAGATCTGCTGACACGTTGACCCACTCTTGGTCTATCAAATAATATCCCCACGATAAAAACAATGTTACTTCATTATACTCAGAATTCTTGGGGAAATCTTTGAATACGCCTGTGACACTTAAGTCAGTTTTATTGTCAAGTTTTATTATTTTACCTATAGGATCGGTCTCTCCAAAAAGGGATTTAGACAATGATTCAGAAAGCATTATGACATTTATATCTGTCAATCCATTTTGAGTGCCTTTGACCATTTCTAGCGAAAACATTTTTGTAAAATTTGGCTCGACATACATACCTTTTTTTGTAAACTTATTCTCTCCAGATGCGACAATGTGTTCAAAATTCCAAGAAGCCATAGCGACTTCTTTAAAATCAGTATAATTCTTTAATTCCTTGCCCAATGGTAATGGTATGGCAGTTTGTGGTCCTCTAATACCGTTGAAGGTTTGGTACATTCTCATTTGTCCCAGTTTCGGGTAATTTGAAAATGACTTATTAAAATTTAATTCATCATTTATCCACAGCCCTATTAATGTAGCGACGGCTATACCAATCGCGAGCCCCATGATATTTATGAATGAATACACTTTGTTGTTAACTAAGTTTCGCCAAGCTATTTTTATATAATTTTGGAGCATGTTTTTTTGAGCTTTGAGCTTCTAGCCAGTAGCTATTAGCTGATGATTACTTTTCTTTTTGCAAAAAGCTAATTGCTGTTAGCTAATGGCTAGTTTACACATGAAAATTTTCAGTCACTATCTTCCCATCAAAAAGATTGATGATCCTATGGGAGAATCCTGCATCATATGGGGAGTGCGTTACCATCGCAATGGTCGTACCTTCGTTGTTGAGTTCTTGGAGTAGCTTCATTACATCTTCTCCATTAGCGGAGTCAAGGTTACCTGTAGGTTCGTCTGCGAGTATCAATTTGGGTCTTGCCACTACGGCACGGGCTATCGCTACACGTTGTTGTTGTCCGCCAGATAGCTGCTGCGGAAAGTGATTTATACGATGCATCATATTCATTCTTGTAAGTGCCGCTTCTACTTTTATCTTGCGTTCTGCAGTAGGTATTTTGAGATAAAGTAATGGTAATTCTACGTTCTCAAATACCGTTAATTCATCAATCAAATTGAATGACTGAAAGACAAATCCGATATTTCCTTTACGATGTTGAGCACGTTGTCTCTCGCTCATCGTTGCGACTTCAGTACCATAGAAATTGTAGG
>JANMMV010000861.1:0-3675 GCA_031373565.1 Saprospiraceae bacterium | reverse complement strand
CATATTATAAAAAATAAGATATATTATTGTAGAATCGTTAAATGCTTCGCAACTACCTTTGTATTATCATTATAAAATGAATAACAAAAATCTAAGATCATGAAAACATTTTCAATTCGCGAAATCCTTTGGATCATCAATGATCATTTCAGAACACTGCTTGTGCCACAACCACAACCTTATAGGACGATGACTTATTTACAGAGACTACTTACCATCTTTATGGTCATTTTTATACTACTACTTTTGGCTCCTGCCTCTATTTTTGCACAAACGAAAAAGAAGCCTATGCAGATCAAAGAGAATCCAATGCAGATGGCGACTGTCTTGACAAATAGTGATTCTTTATATAAAATAATACTCAACAACGAGTCGGAATTAATTGGAAAAATAGTAACAGATAGCAGTGATTTTTATATCGTAGAAGTTGATGATAGTAAGATAAAATTAAAAAAATCAGCCGTATTGTCGGTTAAACTATTGAATTATAAAAGGGGTAAAATATGGTTTGATAACCCTCATCATACGCGATACATATATGCACCGACTGCTTTTAATCTCAAAAAAGGTGAAAAGTATTTTAGCACGTTGTACGCTATTCCATCCATATACTATGGCGTAACTGATCATTTTACTTTTGGTGTTACTGTGCCATTGTCAACCTTTATCGCTCTTCAGCCCACTGTAAACTTAACTGCCAAATGGGGTGGCTATGAACTTAGTCCCAATTTGCGTGCTAGTTTTGGAACCAATGCGTTGATATTTAATGGTAATATATTTGGTAACGATGAACAAGCTTCATTATCTGTCACAGGTCTGGGATTTGGTTTGCTTACAGCGGGTAATAAGGATAGCAATGTAAGTGTCGGGTTGGGATATGGTTACTCAAATACTGGTGGAGTATTAAGCAAACCAGCTGTTAATATTAGTGCCATCCATCGTTTTCAACGCAAAATTGCTTTTGTGACAGAAAACTATATCATACCTACTGGAGATAATTCTATTGTTGTGTTTTCATATGGATTGAAAATATTTGGCGAAAGTTCATCCTTTGGGTTCGGCTTCGTGAATTCACCTAGTTTGTTGAAGGAAATAGTGACTTTTGGCTTGCCAATTATTGACTACGCCTACAAATTTTAAGAAAACATCAGGCTAGTAATGGCTTTTGGTATCCTTTGCTTGCGATTATTTTAAAGGCGCTTATCCCACTGATCAATTTTGGTAAGTGGAAATTTTTTTGAGTAAATGAGAATCCTGTTGTGTAAAACAATGATTTTTAGTTTTGGAGCTCATAGGGACGAGTTTGCTTTGAGCACCCGAATTCCTAGACTAAAATCGAATCAAAACAATAAAAAACGTCACAAAATCGTTATACATCTATGCATCATAATTGTGCTGCAATTACATATTAAACCAAATAATATTATAAAAATATCAATATTTTAATGTTAACGACGTATAATGTATTGTTAAATTAACATAACATATGATTTAAATACACAATATAAACGTATCTTTGCACTTCGAAATTGCAGCCCCCTTCCCCACTGCATTCTTACAGTTTAATACCAACCCCAGATTTTTTATTTTTAAATTAACCTGTAATGCTATCCCAAGTCTAAAAAAAATTATAATTTTCCATGTTTAAATCAAACCTATTAACCAAAAGGATGGTAACTCTTGGATCTGCTTTATTGTTAACATTCAATATTCTATTTGGCAACACCCCTAGCCAAGCAGAGATCGCTAGACGTATACAGACCATCAATTCTTCCATAGACATTAGAATTACTGATGTAGTGATGGAAGAAGTTACAAGCTTGTGCGAAAATCGCAAACGTGACGCTGAGACTATTATGGGTCGCACATATATGTTCTTTCCGATGATCGAGCAAGTTCTAAGTGAAAACAATGTTCCGACCGATCTCAAATACATAGCCGTCATAGAGTCAAGCCTTATTCCATATGTCAAATCTAGACAAGGCGCATCTGGCATGTGGCAGTTTATGGAAGGTACTGCAGACATTTACGATCTCAAGATGACTAAGTATGTAGATGAGCGTCTAGACGTTGCCAAGTCAACTGCTACAGCAGCTTCATACCTGAAAAGGCTGTATAAGAAATATGACGACTGGACACTTGTCTTGGCCGCTTACAACTGTGGAGATGGTACTGTTGATCGTGCTATTAAAAAGACTGGTTTGACTGATTATTGGAGTCTCGCTAAGTACTTACCTAAAGAAACCCAGCGGTATATTCCCCGATTTATAGCTATGATGTATTTAGATAATTACTACTTTGACCATGAGATCAATCCACGATATGCATCAGATCTATTGACGAAGACAGCAACTATTAAGGTTTTTGACAAGGTAGATTTCAAAAAAGTGTCCAAAGAACTGGCTTTAGATATCGATTATATCAAATTTCTAAATCCTGTATGGCGTAAGGAAATAATACCTCAGGCTGAAAGCGGGCATTATATATTGACATTACCTAGGGAAATGATGCTTAGTTATGTTGAAAAATTTAGCGCATTTGAGCATTTGATAGATCCTATTGAATCAATTTTAGCATTTCCAAGTGCGAGCCCTGCAGAGACACAAGATATCATTGCTGAGGTTAGACAAGCCCTTTCAATTAGTGAACTTCGCCGATCTAGCAAACGAAGTTATTCTGTTAGAGATAGTTTTAAAGACGAGCTATTAGTCAATGAATTGCGTGGAAGTATGGTCTATACTGAGGCAGACGATTATAGACTTTACAAACTCAAACGTAAAGAAACTTTGTCAGACGTAGCGCTTAGTAACAATATGACGTTGCCAGAACTAATGGAGATAAATGGAATTCGTGATGAAAGCGATATCAATCCCGGCAGTATTATTAAGTTGAAGTAAGATATCGTTTTACATTAATTTTTCTAATTGACCTTTTCTTTTGACAATATTTTTATAGTCCCACTGAATGTCCATTGATTTCGTTAGCCAGCGTTGAAGCTCTAGAGTGTTGATTTGAGTAACAGAGTTATAGAGAATAGAAGCATCTTTAAACTTTTTGCCTACAAGATTCAAATTAACTTCATCAAAGCTCGCTCCGCTCCAAAACATCAATCGGATTCCAGCCTTCTGTTTACTATAACCAACAATCGGATTACCATCCAAAAACCAAACTGGATGGGCATGCCAAACTTTGCTTTCTGATTCAGTCAGTGTGTTAGCAATATTGGTAGCTAGGATGTCGCAAATTTCTTTATCGACTGATCCGAGATTGTCATTATATGTTTTTATATTGATGTTCATGATTTTGGTTTCTATCGACCAAAAGTAATGAAATACAATGATTATTTAGTAGAGAATTTAACGCAGATTTATATTTTATTGGTAAATTTATCTTGATTGAAAGACATTCAAATAACTTTTTACCACATCACGGTCAAATCACCAGACAAGAAACTAAGTTTGCCTTCATCGTCAGTGAATGCTACGAAATAGATATATACGCCAGGGACTATATCCTTTCCTTGCATTTTGCCATCCCAACTGATGATTTCTTGGTCAGGTGTCGGTTTTGCAGCGTACACCTTATTTCCCCATCTATCATAAATGAGTACTTGAGTGACTTTCTGCTGATCGTTTAACAAAAGATCCCAAGTGTCATTTTTGCCATCTCCATTTG
>JANMMV010000847.1:0-4372 GCA_031373565.1 Saprospiraceae bacterium | reverse complement strand
TATTATTGAAATAACATTATCAGCTTCGTTTAGGGAAATTTCGTTATCATTATTTGTATCAGCATCAGCATAAGGAACGTTATCTTGATTGGTATCAATTTACATTTTACTCACTAGAACTTTTTTAAATTCTAAATCTTTAAATTGGATATTTTGTGAGAAACCAGAATTTGGGATCAGAATAAACAGTTGATAAATGCACCATATTATGATTATATTTCTCGGATGTTGCTTGTTTTTCTGCATTAGCACAATAATTTGAAGTTATTTTTAAAACGCAATAATATCAAATATTTTCGTTAAATTCAATTAAATTATATTTAGATGTAAGGAGTTTGATCTATAATTGGGAGAATCTGTACTATGTCGGCTGGTTACAATAGACTTTTGAATTGAGTATATTCTTTCTTATCGCCATTATGGTAGTCGAATGTGTAATCATCCGAGGACGGTAACTATATCATCCTTACTTTTTTAGCTTACATCTTCATTCATATCTTAGATTTTAACGTCTAATGCTTTAACGTTTGTGCTTTTGCTTATCGAAAGCCACGCGAACACTCCGACATAGGCTGGAGCCGATGCCGAGCGGATACTATTAATTTGTACGGAATTTAATGTTTTGCTCTTTAGTTAACCCAAACTGCATAACGCTGACTTATGAGAACTGAGGCAAGTTGCTTTTCAGCTTCTAAAGCATCAGACAGGTTTTTGTATTGGGGCAAATCATGATACAAGCTTGGTCTTAACATGATACCATATTTCCTGACAATAGATGATGCAAGATTGAAACCTTTCTTACTTAATGTGCCTTCTTTATGTTGTCTAAATCGTTCCTTTGGGCTTTTACTTGTCATGCCTACATATACACATTCTAGAACTCCATTATATTGAGGATTAGCATCCCTGAACTTTTTACTTTCAGTGTAGACAGTTGTCCTAAGTTCTATGACATATAGTGAATACAAATCAAAATGCTTTTTGAATGTAATCCAAAAACCGTACCCGTTTGGCATAGGATTCTGCCTACTTTTCAGTGTTGTCAAATTTTTAATTTGAAAATGTGCTGCACCTTATGGCCGCAGTTGTGCATAAGTTTGATAAAAATTTGCAACTGCGATCTTATGTTGGATCGAATTAAAATTCCTATGTATGGGGTCGAAGTCAAAGAACTTGTGACGCATTAGCGTGACTTCGACCATCGGTAGACAATTTCTTTAGAGTTTGTGCTTTTGCTTATGGCAACGTCATGCGAACACTCAGAAATAGGCCGGAGCCTATGCCCAGCGTGTATCATCTAGTATGCACCCTCTCTCATTTAAGCGTGCAGTGACTTAAAACTTCGTCGCCAATATGTAAGGTAACATCGCCCTCCATGTAGGCCAATCGTGCTTAATGTCATGACCCCAGACATCTAGATTGTGTTTGACGCCACGATGATTGAGCAAGCCTGAGATATATCTTGATCCATCAGGATCTTCATAGTCGCCTGACCCTGATAAGAAATGTATATGTTGAGAACCGCGGATCATGTCCAAATGTGCACCTTCTCCAAGGTCTTTGAGATAGTGAAGTGGGCTATTCCAGTAGCAGTCATTGTCCCAGTATCCCTTTGAATAAGATCCCAAATCATAGACGCCTGACATAGCGATACAACCGTTGATAGCAGATGGATTTTTAAAAAACAAATTAGCAGAATGCAATGCACCAAACGATGCGCCACAAGTGATGATTGGGGTTTCTTGACTTGTTCTGCCCTTGATAAACGGTACTACCTCGTTGTAGATATACTCGTTGAACTCCATATGGCGCTCGATCTTCTGACGACCTCCGATCTTACTATTGAGCCAACTTTCACTGTTGATAGAATTGATCGAATACACTTTGATTTTACCAGCATCTATGTAAGGTTGGATGGCATCGATCAATAAGAATCTTTCATACTCAAGGTAATCGGCTGCTGCGGTAGGCAGGAGTAATAAGGCGGTTCCAAAATATCCGTACTCGACGATTTCCATCTCTTTGTTAAGACGTGGGCTGTACCACGAGTTTATCTCTCTATGCATGATGTTTATTAGTTTAGTAGCATAAAGAAAAGGAAAATTTGGATAAAAAAGGATTTAGTTGGCGTTTTTAGTGAAAAATCACTTTTTCTCTGATTACTTGGCTCATCATGCAGGCTCTAGAAACAAAAAAAATGCCAATCCAGACTTACCCAGATCGACATTTATTATATGTTGTATCGAAGATGCTCTTGACAGAACCATCGATTTTATAGAACCTTACTTCTTGAGAGCGGCGATCTTTTCTTCTAGTTCGATCTCATCACCAGCCTTATATCCGTTGTGAGCATAGACGATTTCTCCTTTTTGATCGATAAGAAATGTCTGCGGGATTGTTTGAAAGCTCAAAGCCTGCATCAACTCTTGCTTGCTATCTGCTAGTACTTTAAATTCCCAACCTTTGTTTTGAACCATTGCGGGCACCTTTGCAAGGCCGCGTGCATCATCAATAGTTATCGCAACTACTTCCATGTCATATTTTTCTTTCCAGTCTGCATAAACTTCGTTTACAATATCGAGCTCAGCCTTACAAGGAGTGCACCATGTCGCAAAGAAACTTACTAATGTGATTTTGCCAGTTTTGGAAAAAGTAGTTGTGTTAATTTCTTTTCCATCGAGCGTTTTTATGTTGATCGTCGGAAATGGGCTATTAAATGTCATCGTAGTGAATGATGAAGCTATTAAGATAATGGCAGCAAAAAGGGTGATTTGGACTGATTTCATAAGACTTATAAATGATGTTGATTTGAAAATAATACTTTTAAGACTGATAATGCCTAGCTAATGATACACAAAGTTATGATTTTATTGAAATCTTAACATCTTAATAGTAGCAAAAAGCGATTTTATCTACTCAAAGTAATCGAAAGATAATGCACCAAGACGTTTCTGGCACTTTTTTAGACATTAATATCAAGTTTGTGATTATTTTGTAACATAATAATTTCTATTTTGTGGGCTAAACGATAAAAATCAAGTATGTATATTCGCTCAATCACAGTAGCCGTTCTCTTTTTAATATCTAATATAGTATACGGGCAAGAGGCTCAACCTGATCGTGGTGTTTTCTCTGGTGCTTTTGAAACCAATGCCAATATCTTTCTGCGAGACTCGTCTATCGGCGCCTTCAATATACCACAATATGATCGACAGATTTTCGGTGGTGAAGCATGGCTAAACCTCAATTATTCAACAAAAGATCTTACGATATTGACTCGTTTCGATATGTTCAATAACTCAAACCTTCGCGTCCCTACAGACTCGTATACGGGTATAGGAATAGGCCGATGGTTAGTCAAAAAAACAATCAACAAATTACAGCTACAGGCTGGATACATTTATGATCAGATAGGATCAGGTTTTATCTTTAGAGCTTTTGAGAATCGGCCACTTTTTATTGATAATGCATTGTATGGTGTTAGCGCCAAATATGATCTAGGCAAAAGTTGGAACGTGATGGCTTTTGCCGGAAGGCAAAAAAACGCTTTTGAGACCTACGGTGGCAATCTAAAGGGAGTGAGAGTAGAGGGATTTATCCAGTTAGGTAGTGAAGATAAACCGATCAGTCTAGCGCCAGGTATAGGATTTGTAAATCGCACTATTTCAGATGAAGCGATGACAAATGTCAAAGATGCCCTACGTACTTATCTGCCTGTCGATAGATTTGATCCGTATCACAATGCGTATTCTGGTACTTTTTACAATACGTTGACGTATGGTTCATTCAACCTTTATACGGAAGTTGCCGTCAAGTCTAAAGATATTTTCTTCAATCCATTTGCGGTCAAAACAGAAATAATAGGTACATCACTAAGCAAATTAGAAAACAAATCTGGCTCAGTTTTATACGCAAGTTTGTCGTATGCAAAAGGTAAATTGGGCGTCACTGCCGAGGTTAAAAGAACAGAAAACTTTAACTTCCGCATCGATCCTAACTTAAGGATATTGCGAGGATTGGTTAATTTCCTAAATCCACTCAATAGACAAAACACATATAGGCTGACCGCAAGATACAGCCCAGCAGCACAGGATATTTCAGAACTGGCTTTTGTTGTAGATGCTAAGTATAAATTGTCAAAGAGCTTAAGCTTAAGTATCAATTATTCTGATATCAAAAACCTCAATGGGGATCAACTTTTTAGGGAAATTTTTACAGAAGTACTCTACAAGTACAAACGAAAGTGGCAATTGACAGCTGGTGTTCAAACAGTAAATTACAATCAGGAAGTTTATGAAATGAAATCAGCGGTACCGCTTGTCAAAACATTTGTACCATATGCTGATTTCTTGTACAAGTTTACACCTAAGAA
>JANMMV010000832.1:0-8585 GCA_031373565.1 Saprospiraceae bacterium | reverse complement strand
ATCGGCGATGATGCAACTGATTCTGATTTTGATATCATATCTAGGGAATCAAGCCTTGTTGTAGTTAATACTAATGCTACGGTCAACGACGTAGATGCGGGACTATTCAAAGTTGGTTCGATAGGCGATTTTGTGTGGTTTGACACCAATGAAGATGGCATTCAACAAGCATCAGAAACGGGTCTAGCTGGCGTCAAAGTGAGCATCGTTTCACTTGATCCTACTAGTACTTTCGCAGGGGAGACAACAACAAATGATAGCGGAATCTATGCGTTCAATAATCTAAGACCGGGTAGTTATCAATTGACTTTTGCTACTCCAGTTAATTTTGCTATTTCGCAATCAGGTCAAGGTGGTACTCCTACTTTAGATTCAGATATCGATACTAGTGGCGTTACAATACCAGTAATAATTACCAGTGGCCTAAATAGAACAGATATCGATGCAGGATTCTTCTCGATTGCCAAAGGAACGATCAATGGCCAAGTGTGGGAAGACACCAACGCAGATGGTCAATTACTCGTAGAGCAAGGTATCGCAAATATTCCTGTTCAATTGTTCAGTATTGACGGGCTAGGAATGAGTAATTTGATCACTTCAACTTCTACAGATCAGCTTGGCGCTTATAGCTTCGCTGGGTTGGTAGCAGGAAATTATAAAGTAGTATTAGGAGCTACCCCATCATTCAAACTTACAACAGCAAATATCGGCGATGATGCAACAGATTCTGATTTTGATAGTATATCAAGAGAATCGAGTCTTATCGTAGTAGGAATAAATGCTACTGTTAATAATGTAGATGCGGGACTTTTCAAATTTGGTTCGATTGGCGATTATGTTTGGTTTGATACCAATGAAGATGGCATACAACAAGCATCCGAAACGGGTCTTGCTGGCGTCAAAGTGAGCATCGCTTCGCTTGATCCTGCTAATACTTTCGCAGCTGAGACAACCACAAATGGTAGTGGCATCTATGTGTTCAATAACCTAAGACCAGGAAGTTATCAATTGACTTTTACTACTCCAGCCAATTTCTCGATTTCGCAGTTTGGTCAAGGTGGCGTATCTACCCTAGATTCAGATATAGATGCAGGTGGCGTTACTTTGCCTATTATTGTTTCAAGTGGACAAATCAGAATTGATATCGATGCAGGATTCTTCTCTATTGCCAAAGGAACGATCAATGGTCAAATATGGGAAGACTTGGATGCAGACGGACAGAACTTAGTCTCTGAAATTGGCTTACCAAACGTACTTCTTAGCTTGTTGCGTATTGATAACCTTGGCGTATCATCCATAGTTGCAACTACCAATTCAGACGCAAACGGATTGTATTCCTTCAGTGGATTGGCAGAGGGAAAATATCAAGTACTGTTGGGAGCCGTTCAAGATTATGAACTAGCACCAGCCAATGTTGGAAATGATGTTTCCGATTCAGATTTTGATCTTCTAAGCCGTGAATCTGGATTGATCATTCTTCCTATTAATGGCATCATAAACGATATAGACGGAGGCCTCTTCCAACGCGGGGTCATAGGAGATTTTGTATGGTTTGATGAAAATCAAGATGGGGTGCAGCAATTAACTGAAATTGGGATTTCTGGTGTTAAAGTGACTTTGAAAGCTTTATCAACTAACGCTACAATTGAAACAACCACAGACTTCAATGGCAAATACAAGTTCGATAATCTAATACCAGGTTCGTATACACTTACGTTCACAACGCCAATTACGTATAGTGTCACTACACCTCAAGCAGGAGCTAGTGATGATGTAGATTCAGATGTTGACGAACTTGGAGAAACTTCTACGGTTTCAATTGTAAGCGGCCAAACCAATAATGATATTGATGCTGGGTACATTATCCAAGTTCAAACCCAGTCTGGACTCTTTGGCTCGATTTGGGATGATAAAGACGCAGATGGACAGCGCGAGGTTGGGGAGATTCCGGTAGCCGGAATAACAGTTAACCTATATAACATAGATGGTTCGGGAAATCAATTACTCGCTGGTACTACAACATCTGATGGATCTGGTATCTATCGATTTGATAACCTGACGGCTGGAGATTATTTACTGGAATTATCTTCTCTAGAACCCTATTTTTTAGGCCTTGCTGACGTGGGTAGTAATATTTCTGATTCGGATTTTGATCCAGCTACCGCCAGAACAGCAATCATATCATTACCCGCAAATACGATATTAGGAAATAATGATGCCGGTGTATATCAAGTAGCCTTTTTGGGTGATTTTGTGTGGAAAGATCTAAATAAAGATGGTATTCAACAACCTATAGAGCCAGGTATTCCTAGTGTGCAAGTAACAATAAATGCTATTGGTGGAATAACGCCTTTTTCAGCACAGACATTAACTTCTGCATCAGGGGCATACTCTTTTGGAGATCTTGTACCAGGCAATTACCAATTGACATTTACAAAACCAGCCAATACTGATGTTGCAATAGATTCAGCCGGATTAGATAGAACGATCGATTCTGATATAGACATTAATGGTCGTACAGCGGTGATCATGGTGATGAGCGGTATCTTTGACAACACGATAGATGCCGGATTTATGGCTGAAAAACAAGGTGCTATCGCCGGGCAAATATGGGAAGACAAGGATGCTGACGGACAAAGGGAAGCGGGTGAATTACCAGTTAGCGGCACTGCATTTACGCTATTTTCTTTGGATGTAAATGGTGTGTCTACCTTTGTCAAAAATACCACCACTGATGCAGCTGGAACTTATAATTTTCAAGATCTTCCTAACGGAAATTATCAGGTAAAATTAGAAGATATCGCACCGTCGCTTGTGACGTTTTTAGATATTGGAAGTGATGCAACAGACTCTGATTTTGATAGAACGACAAAACAATCGCCTGTCATCACTATTATCGCAAACGAAACCATTTCTAATATTGACGCTGGGATATTTAAACTTGCCAATGTGGGTGATTTCGTTTGGAACGACACCAATAAAAATGGTATGCAAGATGCAGGTGAGCCGGGATTAGCTGGTGTACAAATGCAACTTATCAATGCATCGGGTAGTGTCATTTCTGGTGTGACTACTTCAGAAAATGGTATCTATGCATTCAACAATGTAGTACCTGGATTGTATGAAATCGTTGCGACCTTGCCCGCTCCATATAAACGAACATTGTATAATAATGGAGCTGATGCATTAAATTCTGATTTTTTAGATGTGAATAATGCTATTTCTACCTTGCCTATTATGCTTATGTCAGGAGCCAATGTCAGTACGATTGATTTAGGTGGTTTGATAGAATCTACCAATATATCTGGTCTTACTTGGTTAGATAGCAATGCAGATGGAATTCGTCAAGATGCTGAAGCTATTCTTCCTAGTACAAATATCTATTTGATAAATGCTGGTGGCGATACGGTAGCCACTACAATAACAAATTCATCAGGAGCTTATGTATTTACTAATCTGCCATCAGGTAATTATCGTATAGGATTTGGATCGGTGGCGGGCCGGTATGTAACGATAGCTAATATCGGTAGCAACACAAGGGACAGCGATGCGATGACCGTTACTGATCGCCTTACAGAAATATTAATAGCAGCTAATGGATTAGATATTCTTGATGTAGATGCTGGATATGTTCGAGCTTCATCCATCGGTGATTATACGTGGATAGATACAAATGAGAATGGACTTCAATCTGCCAATGAAATTGGACAAAACGGTATCAAGATTTATCTTTTAACAGCCACTGGCAATATCATTGATTCAACATTTTCCGCTCAAAATTCAACAACAGGTTTAAACGGTTACTACATTTTTGATAATCTACCGTACGGCAATTACATAATAGATTTTGAATTGCCGAAAAACTTTGCGTACACCGTTTTAAATTTGGTAAACGGCACCAGTAATTCTGATGTGACAGATATCATCAATGGGCGTACTAATGTTATTACACTTCTAGCTGCACAAGATCGCACAGATGTAGATGCTGGATATACAATTATGGCGGCAGTTGATGGCTCCATATCTGGCGTGGCTTGGCAAGATATCAATGGCGATAGACTGCGAAATCCAGGTGAACCATTATTAAATAATATACAAATAACCCTTAAAAATGTAGCGGGAACAACCATTGCAACAACTATGACAAATGCTGCAGGATCATACACATTTAGCACTTTACCTTTTGGAGATTATTACTTAGTAGCACTATCAACAGGTGGAAAACTTTACGTGCCTTACGGAGGTATGCCGACTCCTTTTGATAGTGAATTTACAAATCAGTTTGGTGTAGGAAGTACAAGATTGATTTCATTGTTCCCTGGTCAAGATATTTCTGATGCCGATCTGGGCTATGCGGACAAGATTACGGTTGGGGATTTCGTTTGGGAAGACCTCAATGTCAATGGTTTAATAGACGGTGCAGAACCAGGTTTACTTGGGGTTACCGTCAAAGTTTTGAATTTATCAGGTACTGTCATTGCGACTACGACAACTGATGCAAATGGAGGCTACTTATTTTCAAATATACCCACAGGACAATATAGATTGCAGTTCACGCCAGGTGCAGCATTTACGCCTACATTTCAGGACGTTTCGCAACCAATACTTAACAGCGATATCGATGAAAACAGCATCACAGATTTATTAAATTTAACGCTACCTGGCACTTATCGAGATGTTGATGCTGGATATTTGAAGTTTGGAACAATAGGTGACAAAGTGTGGATAGATCTTAACGGTAATGGATTTTTGCAAGCTGGAGAACCAGGTCGGGCAGGTATCAAAGTATACTTATATATGGAATCAGGAGAACTAGTTGATAGTACATTGACCGTAGTAGGTAACAATGATACTCTTGGCACTTATAAGTTTATAGACGTGATTCCGGGCAATTACTACCTTCGATTTGCCATACCAGATAGCTTTTTGATCTCGCCTCCGGATATAGGAGCAGAAAATGTGGATGCTGATATTACCGAAGCATTTGGTGAGTTGACGACAGACGTTGTTACTGTTGGTTCTGGCACAAATATTACGAATGTGGACGCTGGAATCTATTTGCCAGCCTCTATTGGTGACAGAGTGTGGGATGATACGGACGGTGATGGTATTCAAGATCCGGGCGAGCCAGGAAGAGCAGGTGTTGAAGTCTACTTATTTGCTCAAAATGGACAATTTATCGATTTAAAAACAACGGATGCGAATGGTAATTATCGATTTGATGGTTTACGTCAGCGACTATACTTCTTACAATTTGCACCTCCTGATGGGTATTTATTCACGCTACAAAACCAAGGTAGCATGGGTTCATTAGATTCGGATGTTGATGAATTTGGAAATACACCTCTTATATCGATAGCGCATGGTGTGAAGTTTTTAGAAGTAGATGCAGGTCTTATCAAAACGACACTCAAGATGGTGAGTGGCCGAATTTGGAATGATCTTGATGAGGATGGTCTTCGTGATTTTTCCGAGCCCTTAATGCCAAATATCGAAGTTAGTTTACTTGATCTCCAGCAGAACGTGCTGAGAACAGTCAAAACAAATGTAGCGGGTAGATACGCTTTTGTGGTTGTCGATCAATTAATGCATTATGTCAGTGTCAAGCAACCTGCGGGCAATGTGTTTACAATCAAAGGGAAAACGGACCCTATTTTGGAAAATTCGGACGTCAATGAGATTGGTTTATCGGATGGTTTAAATTTAGTTATACCTACGCACAAAAAAGTAGATGCTGGATTCTTTAAGAAGACTTCTTCCACGCTTACTGGCAAAGTATGGGCTGACAAAAATAATAATCAATTGAGAGATGGAGTTGATTCGTTGATGAATAACATATTGATCTTATTATTTGATCAACAAAATATTTTCATCAAGTCGACGAGAACGGATGTTTCAGGGCGATACGTAATTACTAATGTGCCGGCTGGTAAATACTACATCAAAGCACAGGTCTTGCCTAAATTTGACTATATTCTTTTCACAGGGGCAAATCAAGATAGAGATAGCGAGATTACTAATCAATTTGGTGATGGAACATCTCGATTGATCACACTGGGTATTAGCGATACACAGGAGAATTTCGATGTGGGCTTTAAGAAGAAACCCGCCGTTCAAGATCCGAAGCCAAGCGAAAAGGTGTCAAAACCAAAGGTTTCTATCCATCCAAACCCTGTATTCTGGTCACTTCATGTCAACGAACTGGGTGATAAAGATGTCGACTACACCATCTTTAATGTTTCCAGTAAAGTTTTGAAAGAAGGTAGGACCGAGAACCAGTCTATAGATGTATTAGATCTCCCTAGTGGTTTATATTACTTAAGACTAGTGGTTGACAAGCGGGTAGTCACTATGCAGTTTATCAAAACTGAAAATTAAGGCTAATTTAATTTATCAATAAAAAAAGGGTTCCAATTTATTGGAGCCCTTTTTTATTACTGGTAAACAATTTCGTCGCTAGGAGACGTGAACATACTGTTAGATTAGGCGCCTGTCGACATAGGTCTGCTGAAAAAGTCAATGCTTCACTACAATCGGCATTTTGATTATAACCTTTCCCAAAACCAGCTAAAGGAATTGAGACTGTTTGAACTTGCGGCGTTAAATATGAAAATTCGAGAAACAAAGGAATAATTCAACTCTCAATCATTGGTAATATTCCACAAATATGGAAATTATTATTTCAATTCTTAAATTGTAGTTTCACGCAATAAATTATTGAATCAATACATATTACTATTAAACAGCTTTATATACATTATAATAATTTATATTTAAAATAAACCATTCCAATAGTATGGAATTTAATCCGAGTGTTGTAGTTTTGTTCTACTAATTTCGTTAATGAGTAGCAATCAATTAAAATCATAATAGTGAGTAAGTTTACATTTGCGTTTATTTTAGCATGCCTAACAACTGCAACAGTTATAGGACAAGGTTGTGTCGCCGTAAGACAAATGGGAGGCAACTCTATGTGCTCTGGTTCATCGTATAATTTGAACAAAAAAGAGTTTCAAATAGGAACTGCAAACAGATATTTTCATTCATGGAGGCATTTTGTTGGTACTGAAGAGCAACCAGAAAGGCAGACAACGGGAGGAGGGCTTGACGCCAATGGTATTGCTCGTGGTAATGCGGTAAATATCTATTCTCATGCAGTTGATTTAAATCTTTCCTACGGATTAACAAATCGCATTCAACTAAATGTCACATTACCTTATGTAAATAATGAAAGATCGCAAGTGTTGAGACAGACATCACCTGTAAAAGATACATTGAGATATAGTGTTTTTGCGGCTGGACTTGCGGACGTGCGACTGAGTGCTAATTACTGGATATACGACCCAACTACAGCTCATAAGGGTAATTTGAATGTCGGATTAGGGTTAAAATTACCTACAGGAAGTCATTCTGTTGAGGATATTGCCCCCCAAACTAATGGCACCACAAAATCGGTAGTGATGGATCAAGCGATTCAACCTGGAGATGGCGGGCTTGGAATATCTCTTGAATTTCAAGCATTTAGGCAAATTTACAAAAATTGGTATGGTTTTGCAAATGGTTATTATTTGTTTAATCCCAAAACAAACAATGGTTCATTTAAATCAGCGGCAGTTGTGGGCTTAGAAGGATATGAATTATATGCTTGTCCTGATCAATATTTTGCGAGGGCTGGTGTAATGTTATCTGTAGGTAACGACTTAAGATTCTCTTTAGCAGGGAGATTAGAAGGTATACCCGCGTACGATGCATTTGGAGGACAAGTAGCATATAGAAGACCTGGATATGTTGTCGCTGTCGAGCCAGGTGCAACGTTTACTAAAGGTGCACATACGTTCAGTCTCTTTGTTCCTTACAATTTTATAAAAAATAGAATCCAAAGTGCAGCCGATATTGCTAAACAAGACTTAGCAAATTTGGAGATTACTGATCCAGCAAAAAAGGTTCATATACAAGGAGATGCCGCGTTTGCGGATTATTCGTTGAATTTTAGCTACGCGTACAGATTTGGTGGTGGTCATAAAGAATAATTCCAATAAGTGCCGGACACTGTTTTAGTTAAATAAAGAATGTTAAATTAGTTAGTAATTATATGCCCAAATGTTTATTTCATTTGGGCATTTTTATGTGATCATTTTTCAAGAGGAGCATCTTTTTGCTCATACCTACATTTCTGGAAGTGTCGGCCCTCTCCATCCAAATAAATATACGTCCGAATTTAATCTTAAATAAACATGCCGAAAATCAAACTCTACATTTTCATATAAGGAGAAAAGCTGATCAAGAATCCCTAATCATTCATACAACCATTCACAACTATTTAAGTATAGCAGCCCAATGCTGTAGGCCCTAACTAAAAGGACGATACACATTTAAAAGAAATGAGTTAAGGTTCAAAAGAAGGAAATAAATTCACATCATTGTGATACCAAATATCTAAGTCCTGTAAGCATATTGAGTTTGAAAATCTCTAATGGCCATACCTATCGGGTAGATGTTGTAGTTTCTTCTTCCTTCGAAAAGCACAAATATATTCAATGCTGATCGTTGTTCAACAATAAGAATACAAGGTAGCAGGAGCAGGC
>JANMMV010000821.1:0-1783 GCA_031373565.1 Saprospiraceae bacterium | reverse complement strand
AGCTGACGGCATCAACAGAAGTGGAAAGTTTAAATGATGATGTACCCGAGAAATTAAAAACGAATCAACGCGAACGCGACAACATATATATATTGACATGAGAAGATCGGATATTCAAAAAATCCTTGTCTGGCTATAAGTAAAAGCAAAAGACTTGACGAACTCCCAGAGTCAGAGATGACCAGCGAGAAGTGAAAGAATGCCACAATACCAGCGGAAGTGATACAAATACAGTGATCACTACTATTTTACAAGATCGCAAATTTATAGTGCTTTGCCTTATTATTAAAGTCAAAAATAATGAGGAAATAGATCCCACTTTTTAATGTTGAAACGTCAATGGTACGACCAGAAAAATTATTTTCGACATGTAATTGTTTCCCTTGCATATCATAGATGCTGATATTTTTAGCGATTATTTCTTCATTTAAATACAATATATCCATGGCAGGATTTGGACTTAAGATGCTAGTTTTGGTTTCAAAAGAACTGGCACTTGAAGCACTCGCATTTTCAATCGCACCTATATTAGTGAGGTTGTTTCGTCGCTCATGGAAATAGTCGTCGGTGATATAGTTCAGCAAAGGCGTGGTAGCCATTAATGTTGGATTTGAACTAGTCGGTGTAATTGGTACTAAATTATTGAAATCTACATTTTGACTGATGGTCACGTTTTGCAGTTCTTGACTGAAATTTAGTCCCGCCTTACTAGGAACTTTGTTCCACATGTTATTCTTGAAATGTGTTTCATTTTGCCAAGGTGGGCCGCAAGTTCCATTGGGAACGTTAGTGTTTACATTAACAATATTTACATCATTGGTATCTACAGAAAACAGGTTGTTATAAAAGCCTACGTTACTATATCTTACAAAAGGAGTACCCATAAATATGTTTAATAATGGCTTGTTTAGATTTTGTTGCCCTGCGACACCAACAACAGTATTATGACTGATAAAAAAGTTAGTCAAATTGGCATAATTAAATACTCCTGAAGATGCATCCCAAACACTTATACTTGCATTTAAGACAATATTGTTAAAAACATAAACACTATCTGTTTGATAATATGAAATAGGTTGGAGAATTGAAAAGTCATCATCAGTTTCAGAACAACAAGAAGTGAGCGTACCACAATTATTGCCATATAAAAAACATCCATTTGGACATAGCAATTCATTTGTAATCGAAATGCCAACAGCAGCCGTTTTTCCTTGTCCAATGCAATTTCGCCAAAATGTACTGTCGATATTATAAGTTAAATTGTGAGAATAAATGGCATTAGAAGTCGAATTGCAATAAATATTCACCGAATAATTATCATACACCTTATTGTCTTGAACCTTCGCGTTTCTTACTAGACTCATGTTTAAGCCTTCACCCCAGTTATTAAATATTTCGTTTTTAACAACTGTTGCATGGTTGCTGTTTTCCACTCGACAAGCAGACGCCCAGCTGCAAGCCCCAATACTATTATAATTTCTTAAACAAGTGTTAGTCATAGCACAATTTTGCACTAGAACGTTATTGTAGCCGGTAATCCAAATACCATTATCAATGGCGCCGTCAACATACACACTATCCACGGTAACATTAGCATGATGCTTAATATTGCTTCCTATAATGGCAACTCCATGTAATCTAGCATCTTTGATTTGGAGATTACTCACTTTTATACCTGAACCTCTCAAATATATCATTTGTGAACCTGGAGCTAGTCTATCTCCATGTAAAACAACATTACCCAATCCTTTAAGACTTATATTCTTGTAAACATAGGTTCCAC
>JANMMV010000796.1:0-7124 GCA_031373565.1 Saprospiraceae bacterium | reverse complement strand
GTTTCCTTTTACGTTGATGACTGAAGGATATGAAGAAGATTCAGAGCTTGTATTAATTTGGTTTTCTATTATTTCGTATGAATCTAATCCGTAAAGAAATACTTTATCTTCTTTTTGATTGAATACATATCTTCCACCTACGATTGGCCATTTTGATTGTTTGTAATCTAGATTAATATCATACTCCAACAACGACCCTGTTGCAGAGTTTAGTACGATCATCCTGCCATCGTATGTCGTCATTAACACTTTTGACCCAAACCACTCCGTATTTCTTAAGTCGACGAATGTTTCGAGATTATACCTAAAAGATTTCAATTTTAGTTTATTATCAAGGTTATAAGTTTCGAAACACAATGTATCAGCTGTTCCATAAATAATAGCTATGGTTTTATCTTTAATTGTCACATGACTATAACTTGTTTTATTTTGCACTTTAATATCTGCTGATTTTATCTCTTTGGTACCAAGATCAAAATACAATAATTCATTTTTGGAATTTAGATACCATGCTTTATCATCTTTAAAAAGAATACCATGTTCAACAGCGGTCGAATCAATTATTAAATATCTATCTGAAGTATTGACATCGATAAGATAATATTGATTTAAAGAATTAGAAATGCTTTTATATCCGAATGCTATTCCATTATTTGAAGAAACGTAGGTTAAATCAATAGGTAATTTGTTCACACCATTTGCAATATCTATATGCCAGGGAAATTCCTTCTGTTCTCCTGGATATTTATTCATAAACAGTGCATTTCCATTTTTGAAGTGCAAAATACTTGATACTGAAATAAAGAATTGGTCATCAGCAATTATTGAAGATGCTTTTCCTAGTTTAAAATCATTAAGACTTACCCCAATATCTCCTGCAACTAGCATATATTGTTGATCGAGTAGAAAGTGCTTTGATGACTGGTGATCAATGTTCGGATGTATCCCATGGTAAGTCAGGGTACCATCGTCATTTATTTCTGTGATTTTTAGTTCGTTCGTTGTACTAAAGGAAAAAAGATAATTTTTACCACCGAACGATTGAAAATATTGGGTTTCATCTTCATTTGACGTCTGGTAAGTTGTTATTCGTTCTTGGCCCTTGTTGATGGAAATAATGCAAAATGAAAAAAGGATGACAAGTATTTCGGTTTTCATAGTTTTGATGTAATCATGTGCACTACAAATGTAAAAATACTTTTCATTAAGTGTACATGATAATTTTTAATCTTTGCGGCTAGCATGTAGAAAATTAGATTTTTTGGCTCTATCGATAGTTTATAGGTAAGTTTTTTTGGTTTTAACGGCTTCCGTAGTTATTAATTTTTTGGATGTATTCAGACATGTTTAGTTTTGTTGATTTACCAGCAGTAACTATATAGCCAAGGTATTTTTTGTATTTTTGCAACATGAATCAGAATCGGCTTGCTTACGTACAGATACATATTGCCGTTTTACTATTCGGGTTTACGGCTATTTTAGGGGATTTGATAAGTTTATCCGCGATCGTTTTGGTTTGGTGGCGTGTGTTGATAACGCCTATAAGCTTACTTTTTTTTACCAAGATGGGGCAAACATTAATGGCGCTTAGTCGAAAGCAAATTATTTTGTTTTTAGGGATTGGTATGCTTATAGGCCTGCATTGGGTTGCTTTTTTTGGTGCGGTAAAGCTATCTAGCGTTTCATTAAGTTTGGTTTGTATGTCGACTATGTCATTTTTTACATCTTTGATCGAACCTATCTTATTGCGTAAGTCCTACGATAAGTTAGAAATAATGATTGGATTGCTAGTGATTCCTGGAATGATTCTGGTCGTTCAAAACATTGACGCTTCACATATCGGTGGACTTTGGGTAGGTTTGTTATCTTCATTACTTGCGGCGGTTTTTTCAGTGCTTAACAAGAAACATATAGCGAAGTCAGATCCTTACACGATCACGATGATCGAAATGACAGGCGCATGGATTGTTGTATCATGTATGCTTTTGTTAATGGCGGTATTTGGAATGAAAATAGGAGATTTTTGGCCTAAGGGCTTGTCTGATTGGACCTATTTATTCATATTGGCACTTTTATGTACGACTTTAGCGCAGAATTTATCACTGCGGGGGCTAAAGTATTTATCAACCTTCGCCACTAGTCTCGTTTTTAATTTAGAACCGGTGTATGGGATCATTTTAGCTATTTTGATACTAAACGAACACCAAGAGTTGAGTCCTATGTTTTATATCGGTGCTCTGCTTATTTTGGCGACGGTTATCGTTTTTCCTATGCTCAAAAAAGAGCCTAAAAAATCTTTATAAAAGATCATGCAAGATATTCTACCATTACTCAACCAATATTGCGAAGTTCATTCTTCTATCAATGACCCGTTACTTGATGAGCTCGAACGTCAGACGCATCTCAAGACTTTGGCTCCGCGTATGCTTTCAGGAAAATTGCAAGGTCAGTTTCTTACTATGATAAGCTTGATCGTAAGTCCTAAACGAATGCTGGAAATAGGCACATTTACGGGATATTCAGCACTATGTTTGGCTAAAGGTTTACCTAAAGATGGCCATCTTGTGACGATCGATATTGACCCAGAAACGAGCATCTTAGCACAATCATTTTTTGAACAAAGTACGCATAGAAATCAGATCGAATTTCTACTTGGTGATGCCAAAACGATCATTCCTACATTGGCAGGTGATTGGGATTTGGTTTTTATTGATGCTGATAAAGCCGCTTATTCTGTATATTTGGATCTTGTGATACCGCTTTGTCGTAAAGGTGCGGTGATACTTGTCGATAATGTGCTTTGGAGCGGCAAAGTACTTGATGAAAAGAAAGATACAAAAACAAAAGCCATCGATGATTTTAACAAAAAGGTTATGAATGACAAGCGGATATCTAGTGTGATTTTACCATTAAGGGACGGTATTCAATTAATCAAAATATTGTAAAAGCTTGATTGTGTAACTTATTGCATATTATCTGTGTTATCATTTACTAAATAACGAAATACCTAATTATGATTTTGTCCTTAAGATTTTCTTTAGTTTTTGGATTGATAATCTCCTTTTTTGCCACAATCGTGGGGCAGAAGATGGATTATATTGACAAAACGCTTGATGTTGAGACAGTTACGGACGTAGCTGATATTGATGTGCCGTGGGGCATGAGCTGGTTACCAGATGGTAGTATGTTGATAACCGAAAGGTCAGGTACATTGATTCATTGGAAGGATGGAGTCAAAACTAGTATTGGTAATCTTCCCGCACTTTATGTTAAGGGTCAAGGTGGGTTACTAGATGTAAATATTCATCCTCAATATGCTAAAAATGGATGGATTTACTTAGCATTTTCAACACCTGACGCAAAGGACGATAAGATAGGAAGTACAGCCGTCATCAGAGCAAAGATCCAAAATAATGCACTCGCTGAAATACAATGGTTATATAGCGGCGAACCTAAATCCAATAAAGGCTACCATTTTGGAACTCGATTGGTTTTTGATAAGAAAGGTTATCTCTATTTTGGAATCGGAGATAGGGGAGAAGAGTTTGTAAATCCTCAGGACATTCATCGAGATGGTGGAAAAATATACAGGATAAATGACGACGGAACTATTCCTTCTGACAATCCTTTTGTTGATAGTATCGGCGCACGAACCGCTATTTATTCATATGGACATCGCAATCCGCAAGGTATGTTTTGTCACCCCATCACGGGCGAAATCTGGGAGAACGAACATGGCCCACAAGGTGGTGATGAAATTAATATCATCCGCAAGGGAGCTAATTATGGATGGCCTATCATAACTTATGGTATTAATTACGATGGAACTCCTATCACAAGCATTACTGCAAAAGACGGTCTTGAACAACCGCTTTATTACTATCTTCCGTCTATAGGTCCTTCAGGATTTGCTTATTTGGATAGCAATGTTTATCCAGGATGGAAGGGAAGTTATTTTGTCGGTTCGCTGAGTTTTGAATACTTAGAAAGGGTAGTAATTGAAGATGGAAAGGTGACAAAGCGTGAGAAAGTACTGGACAAGATAGGTAGATTGAGAAGTGTGAAACAAGGCCCAGATGGCTATCTTTATGTAGGTGTAGAAGGCAAGGGAGTGTTGAAAATCATGCCATCAAAATAATTAGAAGAAAATGAACAAGTTTTTAGTTTTAATAACTTTTGGGATGATCATCGTGTTGAACTCATTTACTCAAACAAACGAACTTACCAAGAGCATAGCCGCGGGAAAAGCTGTATATATAGAATACTGCGCTTTATGTCATAAGGCTGATGGAAATGGAAAGAAAGAAATGGTGCCACCGCTAGCTGCTGCAGATTATCTCAATAATCGCCATCAGAGCATACATGATATCAAGTATGGATTGAAAGGAGCAATTACAGTCAATGGTTTAAAATACAATAGTGCTATGGTCTCTCAAGGACTTTCTGATGATGAGATCGCTGATGTGACAAATTACATCTTTAACAGCTGGGGTAATAAATTAGGGAAGATCGTTACGGCAAAAGAAGTTGCCAAGGTTGCCAAATGAGTACGTGGACACTTAGACGCTTCACTCAGTAAACACTTCGCTCCGTGACCTAGCATGAAATTAGTAGTTAAATTGCTGAGTTTAGAATAAATTCAACTTTGAGATCTTCCTACTATCGGTAAATAGGACTTGCATACCATTACTTATTCTCAACTTTCATTTTGATATAATAATCCTCGGCTTTGAAAATCTCTGCTGTCGGATAAGGCCCTACTTCATCAATACTCATCTTGATCCAATCTAAAGAAAGATTATCAAATGTTTGCGTTTTGGGTGTTGGTTGAAACCTGATGATATTTTGAGTATAAACGTCTTCATCAAAGAGAGTCATATATATTACCGCTTCACCAGCCCAAACACAAACGGCGTCAATAGGGCATCTGCTATCCTTAATTGAGTCAATAGTCATATGAGTATGGTCATTGATACAGTATTTCGTATTGAGTTTGAATGTCGACGTCGTGTAAGCCTCATCACATCCTGCACTTTTGTTGCAAGCCGTAGAACCCAAAATTCCTAATATTGCGACCGGTAGTATCAAATTTTTCATAAGCCAACTTTTCATAGATAACGTATCTCGACTTCAAAACGTTGCGTTAGATCAATTTATCAGGCTTAATTTTGATCCTAAAGTCATTTCTATGCCCCAAGGATTTTTTACATATAGAATAATGTATATATTTGTGCTCAATCCACACCAAAACATACATAATGACTGATGTCAAACTCTTTTCAGGGACAAACTCCAGACAATTAGCTTCAAAAATTTCTGATTTCTATGGTTATCCGCTAGGTGATCTAACGGTCAAGACCTTTTCGGATGGTGAAATGCAAATCATTATCAATGAATCAGTGAGAGGAAGACATACGTTTTTTATTTCATCTACCTACGGTACTGCCGACAATATATTGGAGTTGTTGCTGATGATAGATTCAGCCAAGCGCGCTTCGGCCGGTTATATCACTGCAGTCATACCGTATTTTGGATATGCACGTCAAGATCGTAAGGACAAACCTAGAGTTCCAATATCTGCTAAGCTAGTAGCCAATCTACTGACTGCATCTGGTGTCAATCGGATCATTACGATGGACCTGCATGCTGACCAGATTCAAGGTTTTTTTGATATTCCTGTAGATCACCTGAAAGGGGAAGCGATTTTTATCCCGCATCTTGAAGGTTTGGATCTTAGCAACGTCACATTTGCATCGCCTGATGTAGGTGGAGTGAAGCGTGCTCGTAGCTATGCAAAGTATTTTGAGCGAGACCTAGTCATTTGCGATAAAGAGCGTCGAGTAGCAAACGAAGTAGCAGCGATAACTGTCATCGGAGATGTGAAAGGAAAGGATGTGATATTAATTGATGATATGATTGACACTGCTGGAACATTATGCAAAGCAGCGGATGCTTTGATAGAGAAAGGCGCTAATAGCGTCAAAGCTATGTTAACCCATGCAGTATTGTCAGGATCAGCATATGAAAACATCAATAATTCAAAGATAGATGAGATTATTGTAACAGATAGTATTCCATTGAGAGGCAAATCTGATAAGATAGTTGTACTTTCTTGTGCTCAACTTTTTGCTCGGGCAATACGCAATACCCATGAATTCAAATCCATCGCTGCGTTGTTTGTTGACAAAATGGATTAGGTAGGGTAGTATATATTTTTTTTAACGGACCCTACTTCATTATCGTCTTCTGCCTTTCTTACCGTAATCGTTTCTGATACCGAGTCGTAATGAGAATTGAAGTTGTGTAGGTGATACTTCCGCCACGCTTGGGCTAAGTCCAGGATCTGTACCGCTCGTCAATTTGAAATTATCCCATTTTACATTCGAAAAATAGTAGTACGAAACCTGTGGAGTTACGGTGAGTAAGTCTGAAATTCCCAGATCTAACCCCATTCCTATTCCTATTTTGCCTACGATTTGCGAAGTCACGGATGGCGTGAACACAAACGAAGATACGGGATTCATGATGATTTCAGTGCGATGCATTTCTACTCCAGGGGTGAGATGAAAAAATAATCCTTTGTTGATACTTGGCCCTTCTTTTGAAAATGTAGGACAATTGCAATCTCCTTCTAAGTCTAAGGCATAGATCTGACTATGAAAGTTTAAACCAAAACGTTGAAGAGTCGTCTTGTCAACGGCATTATCGCTAAAATTAGTCTCACTATATCCAGCCATTGCTTCTGGAAGAAACTCTACACGATAATTTTTTAACCTGAACCAATAATCAAGACCTATTTCATACCCGCTGCGGTACATACGCTCATCGTGTTGATACCTTGTCTTAAGCGCGTTGGACAAATCATCGTAATTACTCTGATTGTATTTTAGCCTAACACCGTATTGACTTAGCAGCGAACTTGGCGATGAGATAACTAAAAGCATAGTCAGTAAAAATAGGAAGTGTTTCATTGTTTGCGTATTTGGTTTTGAAAATGCCGAAATAACTTGCTTATAATAAAAGGTAAAAGTATAAGATTTATTGTATTTTTATTTCAATTTTTTATTTCAGATAGTTCTTTAAAATAGTGTTCAAGGATTTTAGTGACATTATCTGCTGCTTTT
>JANMMV010000787.1:0-2996 GCA_031373565.1 Saprospiraceae bacterium | reverse complement strand
GTAATAGTTTTCCTGATCGTATTTCCCAAACTTTTGCTGTTTTATCTTCACCTGCAGTTAATAAAAAATTACCATCTGGGCTAAATGATAACCCATAAATATAGGTTCTATGTGTAAGAGGTAGGCCTAATGTTAGCTGAGGAATGTTATTATTCTCTTCATTTAGCTTAAAAAAATCTTGCTCCTCTAAAACTAGACCATCACTATTATAATATTTCCACATTCCAACTTCTTCGTTATTAAAGTAATGACCATCAGTTTTAATTTTTCCGTTTTCGAAATATTCTTTATAAATACCATCCTTCATAGAATTATACATTTCAAATTCGGCTTTTTTCAACCCCTTTAAAAAATAAAGCAAATGTTGTCGGCCTACTATGTTTCCTTTAATAAAGTATGAAGTGATAATAAAATTTACCGAATTAATATTATTTGTCTCTTTATAATCCTTATCATGCCAAACCACCCATTCTCCTTCTTTCTTTCCATCAATGTTTTTATTAGGGGATTGTGGTGGGATGGATTGGGCATTGATACTTGTATAGATCAAAAAAAACAAGCTAAATAGTATCGAGTACCTTTTCATTTATTATTGTAAATAGTTAAAAGATTATAAAATGCATTATCGTAAATATGGTCTTTCTTTTTTGTTTTTAAAGAAAAAAGATGACAAAAAGCGGCATTGATATATTTTTGCTCATATAGATCGTAGGCTGTTACCACCTCTTGCACTGACTTATCTATGCCTTCTATTGCTGGTGCCATTGGCTTGGGTGAGCTGCCTTCTTTGAGAAATAGTTTTATGACCTGTGACTTACTCTCTAGCTTGTCATTTTTTGATAGGGTCATATATAGTTCTTGCTCATCAGTCTTTGGAAATTTTTTCAATAAATAAGTTACATCCTTGATTTTTGATTTTTTAAAAACCAAATTTTGATTTTTATCCTTTATTTCTATGGTGTAAGTATGCTTACCGTCGATGTTGTCTGCCCACATGATCAATAAGGGATCACCTAGATATACTTCTGTGTTGGGTAACAAGATCGGAAGCTCTCCTCGAGTCCCCATAGCTACTTTGCGTCCACCTCTAGGATTATCAGGATTATCAGAGTGGGCAAATACTGATGCTAGAAAATCAAAGGTAGAAGCAATGAATTCTTTTTCCTTTATGGGCATATATTCTACTTGACTTACTTTATAAGTGCCAGCTTTATCGAGCTTGGCCATCATCTTCTTATCATTTAATAAATAGACAGCATCTCCCTTGGTCAGCACCAAGACATCACTTCCTTGAACTGTGCAGTTAAGCAAGGGGCAGGCTGGTTTTGATGGTTTAATTATTTTGGGGTGACCTATTACTTGAGTCACATTTACTTGAGCATTAAGACAACCTATGCCCAAGCCAATCCAAGCTGCGATTAATCCTGTTCTTAATAAAGGTTTCATATATTTCAAATATTTCGTATGATATTACGGTAAAAGTACTTAGTAAGATAATCGGTATTTTTAAATTTGCATAGTTCATTAAGATCCCAGAGAATAAAACAAGTAAGAGTAAAATACCTATATGCAAGACCCTTATACCCAAGAAATGATAGCCTTTACCAAATAAACTTTCTCTTTTCCTTTGTCTTTTTAAGTAAATGTGATAAAGCCACATAAAAATATAGAACGTAATGATAGTCATATACCATTTCGGGACTTCATCTATAAAGTCTTGATCCAATACCATTGATAAAATATTGGCCAAAACCACGACACCATGCATATCGGGAAATGATTTCCCAGATACACCATTCAAAGGCGTAATCCATCTGTCTGACATAGAGGTAAACTTTGGATTCAAGCCACAATGACCTATCAATATTACCTTGTTTTTTACAACGGAAGATGGACTATCATAGTTTTCCAAAAAATCATCTATATCAAAATACCAATACTTATTAGGCAGATCTTGATCAGGTGAGTAGCTAGGTTGTTTTCTTCTGAAATTGATCCATTCTATATCATTATTCCTATAGGATAAGTTAACAGCTTTTTTATGATTGACCATATCTGCTAGATGGCTAGTGAAATGTATTTTATTATTATCTCTAGGCATATATACTTTGACAGAAATACCATCTTGTGTCATTACATTTACAGATCCAGTAATACATTCATGGCAGAAATAAGGATCGATCTTACCTCTTTCTTCTTCTGCAAGTACTATTTTCTTTTGTACGACTAGTAAAGCATTTCTTAATAAAGAATCACCTTCTATCTCTTTCTTTTCATCCAAGATTACATCCAATCCAATAGCATGGCAATTCAAGGCATTCAGTTTCAACAAGAGCTTAGCTATTTTTTTTCGATCATTATCTGCTGAATTAACTATAACAATCCTATCATCAAAATCGACACTTTTATGGTCTCTGAAAACACCCATTACTTTATCGTAAATGTCATAAGTCGATATTTGATCATCAAAAGGGTCAAAATGAAACATTTTAAAGTTAACAATCCTAATGCAACTAATAAACACGTACATAGATATCACATAAAGGAAAGCATGGATGATATTTCTATGTATTTTGAACCTCATTTAGACTAACTTTTTGGAATAATTGTGAACACTCTACTGGCAATTTCATATTCATTTACTTTTCCATTTCTTGTTTGGCCACTTCTAGTTTCCTCTTTGCTTAAGTAGGAGTCTTTGATCAAGTTTTCGATACTTTGATTCGATCCTTTTCCCGGATTCCCCCTTGTTTTGACCAGTTCTCTTAGATAAACAGGTTGCTTGCTACCCAACACCAAAATTTGGTTAGTACCAAATGGTCTGGCTATGGAAACTTCAAAATCTCTTTGGCCCATCGCTTTAACAATATATTCTTCGACATTTGGTCTTTTAATGGATGGAAAGACAATATTACTTTCAGCAAAAGCAAAATCTGGTGTAAACTCCAAAAAAGTTAAATATAAATCATCTATCGACTTATTAATAACTCTGTAGC
>JANMMV010000768.1:0-2016 GCA_031373565.1 Saprospiraceae bacterium | reverse complement strand
GTTCAAGAAAGATCATCCGAAGCTTTACTCCGATGTTGATAAAGTGGCCGATCATATCGATCACATAGTCAAATTATGCGGTGTAGATTGTGTAGGATTTGGTTCTGATTATGATGGGGTAGGAGATTCCCTTCCGACAGGTTTAAAAGACGTAAGCGATTATCCCAATTTGATTTATACTTTACTCAAACGAGGGTATTCACCTTCTGATATTGAGAAAATGTGTTCTGGCAATGTGTTCCGAGTTTGGAATAAAGTCATCGCTCACTCACAACAATAGGTCAGATTTTGCATTTATATAAAAATTGCATTAATGAACAAAGAAAAGTCAATATTAGATAGAAATATTTCGCCCTTCAAGCAGGTAGCAGCGGTACTCGTTTTTGCTACATTATTGATGCTATTTTCAACGATTATGCCAGCGTCACCTTATTCGAAGACGGCTCATATTATGCCTTGGACATCTTTGTGTGGAGCTATATTGTTTTTTGCGATTGGCAACAGTATATTGAGTTTTGGAGCTTCTGCTAATAAAAACTATTGGATGCATTCGATCATTAGTTTTGCCATTTTATTGGTTGTAGGCGGTGTTATAGCATGGCAAATCACCGGTATTGGTATCTATGATGCGGGTTCTGTAGCATGGATTTACGTTGTATTTACTTTTGGATATTTAGTCTTTTTATCGATCGTCAATATTATAAAATTTGTAGTAATATTGGCTCAGCGCCAAGATAAAGGCCTCCGAGGCGAATCGTAGTCTATTCCTAACAAAGATTTGTTATGCTTATGAGGTGCTTTAATTTTAATATCATCGTGCTAGTCCTTTTGATCGGATGTCGATCAAGCAAATCATCCACTCTTGAAGATCGTGCAACGGAAATGCTATCTGTAAAAAGTGAAGATAAAGCACTTAATCATCATTTGCCATATTTTATCAATGTGCGTAGTGATACCATCAAAAAAGTCATACTTTCGGATGCAGACTGGAAGCAGAAGTTAAGCGAGATGGAGTTCATTGTATTGCGTCTGAAGGGAACCGAACGTCCATTTACAGGTGATTTGCTAGCAAACAAGATTGAAGGCATTTATACTTGCCGAGGTTGCGGTGCGCCTTTATTTGCTAGCAAGCATAAATATGAAAGTGGTACAGGGTGGCCATCATTTTTTGATGTATTTGATAAAACCTGTATAACCAAAGACACCGATTATGATTTAGGATATGCTAGAACAGAGTTGACTTGTACCAAATGCGGGGGGCACCAAGGCCATGTTTTTACTGATGGACCTAAACCGACAGGGTTAAGATATTGTATCAATGCTGTGTCATTAGATTTTATAAAGACACAACATTGATAAAACTATAGATTATTCAGGCATTCCAGCGGCGATCCAAGCTTCTATTTTCGAAATATTGCAGTCACTAAGTTTGGCTCCTCCCTGTGGCATAGGTGAGAATCCATTAGAATGCTTTAGCGAGCCTAAAATTCTACCGAAACCAATATATACTTTAGTATCCGCATAATTTGCTAATGATCCTACAGGTGATCCACTGTTGTGGCAACCTACAGATGCACAGCTCGCAAGCAATGTCTTTATATCTTTTGTATATGTCAAACCTGTTGTAACACAAGGATCAACATTTTCATCCTTTCCACAACTAACTAGAAAAAATCCTAGGATAAAAAATGACATTATTTTATAATTTTTCATAACAACAATAAAAGTAATTAGTAATAAATATTTGTTGAAACAAATGTACAGATATTATTTTTCCAAAATACATTTCAAATAAAAAAAATAGCAATTTGTTACATTTAGCTTTACCTACTCATCCATACTGCATTGCCCTATGGGTTGTCCAGGAGGGATTGGTGGCGCAGATTGCATTTTGATTTGCTTGAGATCTTCGGTACTCATTGTTAATAAACTGGAGATAAAATTATGGTGGGCCGAGCTGGTGCCAAGTTTCAATATCATTAATTTCGCTAGTTTCAGCTCGTACATATTGATATG
>JANMMV010000718.1:0-10785 GCA_031373565.1 Saprospiraceae bacterium | reverse complement strand
GTAGTAGGAATGAACTTTGTGCGCTAATATCATCACTTAATATAAGCTATTAATGAAATGCTAATGTCACTTGTTAAATCAACATTGTAAGTTATGTTTCGTTAATTTTGTACTATGAATCGTACAGACATTATCATCATTGGCGCAGGTCCTGTTGGATTATTTACTGTTTTTGAAGCTGGTTTATTAAAACTTAAATGTCACCTCGTAGATTCGCTAGGACTACCTGGTGGCCAACTTACGGAGATTTACCCTAAAAAGCCGATTTATGATATACCTGGGTTTCCTACTATTCTGGCTAGTGAACTGGTAGACAATTTACTCAAACAAATCGAGCCATTCAAACCACAGTTTACACTTGGTGAGCGAGCAGAATCTATTGAAAAAGTAGAAGACAAACTCTTCAAATTAACGACCAATAAGGGTACAGAAATCTACGCTCCTGTTATTGCTATTGCTGGAGGATTGGGTTGTTTTGAGCCTCGTAAACCACCTATTGAAAATATTATTGATTTTGAAGATCGCGGCATCGATTATGTGATTCGCAATCCAGAAAAGTTTCGTGGCAAACGTGTTGTTGTCGCTGGTGGTGGAGACTCCGCGTTAGATTGGAGTATCATTTTGGCAGATATCGCATCAGAAGTAAGTCTTGTTCATCGCCGTACATCATTTAGAGGGGCTATTGACTCTGTCGAAAAAGTGATGGAATTGGCGCACCAAGGTAAGATCAAGTTAATCACAAATGCGCAAATATCCGGTCTTTCGGGAAATGGACAACTAAAATCCGTCACTATTGAAGAAGAGGGACAATCACCTCGAGAATTACCCGTTGATAATTTTATTCCTCTTTTTGGTTTAGCACCAAAATTGGGACCAATTGGAGAATGGAATTTGGGTATTGATGATAACGCAATCAAGGTCAATACATTAGATTACAGTACGAACATCCCAGGCATATATGCTATTGGTGATATCAACACATATCCCGGCAAGCTCAAGTTAATACTTTGTGGATTTCATGAAGGAACACTCATGGTTCAATCTGCATTCAAATATATCTACCCTGACCAAAAACTATCCTTTAAATATACGACCGTGGCAGGTGTAACTGGCTTTTAGTAATGACAGAAGATAATGTAATAACCATTCACGTTTTAGATAGGGTAGGTGTCGAGCATGTCTTATCTGCTCCCACCGATATGGCTATGAATATGATGGAAGTTTGTAAGTCATATGATTTACCTGTTGAAGGTACTTGTGGTGGAATGGCCTTATGTGCATCTTGTCATATGTATGTCTTAACAGATCATATCCTTGGTGAGATGTCAATGGACGAAGAAGCAATGCTAGATCAAGCTTTTTTTGTTAAATCTAACTCTAGGCTGGGTTGCCAAATAAAGATAACCGAACAAATTGATGGTCTGAAAGTAAAATTAGCCGATATATAGATACTATATTTACATTACTAGCGTACCGATAGATTCTCCTTTAGCAATTCGTATAAGATTACCGGGTTGGTTAATGTCAAATACGATGATTGGTAGATTATTTTCTTGACATAGTGTAAAAGCGGTCATATCCATCACAGAAAGCCCCATGCTTATCACTTTTTCGAAAGATATATTTTCAAATTTTACGGCCGATGGATTTTTCTCTGGGTCACTATCATAGATGCCATCTACCCTGGTTCCTTTCAAAATAATATCAGCCGCAATCTCATTTGCTCGCAGTGCAGCAGCTGAGTCCGTTGTAAAATAAGGGCTTCCTGTTCCCGCTGAAAATATAACAACACGTCCTTTTTCCAAATGTCTTATCGCTCTACGTCTTATATAAGGCTCAGCTATCTGTCGCATTTCTATAGCGGAGATATGACGAGTGTAGATTCCATGTTTTTCTAATGCACTTTGCAGCGCCATGCCGTTTATACATGTTGCCAACATCCCCATGTAATCACCCGTTACGCGCTCAATTCCTGATGATTCTGCACTTAATCCTCTGTAAATATTACCACCACCTATAACGACAGCCACTTCCGCTTTGATACTAACCAGTTCTTTGATTTGCTCAGCATAGTACGTAAGCATTTCTGATGAAATACCAAACTTCTGCTCTCCCATTAGTGACTCCCCGCTTAATTTGAGAAGAATACGTTTATATTTAAGGCTCATAGATGTTGATATTAGTGTGCAAAATTAGTTTTTATTCTCGTTTATTTTGAAAATGGTCGGCATTAGGCAAAAAAAAAGGAGCACCTAATTAAGATGCTCCTTTTTATATTATATGTTATTATCCTAACTTCACGTGCTTGAACGCTATCGCTGTCAAATCAGCATTTTTAGACTTCAAATAGTCCGCTACAGATGCTTTACCGTCTTTAACAAAAGTTTGATTTAGAAGTGTGTTGTCTTTGAAAAATCTATTCAACTTTCCTTCAGCAATCTTCTGCAACATATCTTCTGCCTTACCTTCTTGACGAGCCATTTCTTTGCCAAGTTCGATTTCTTTCTCAATAATTTCTGATGATACATCACCTTTATCTAGTGCCACAGGCTTCATAGCTGCCACTTGCATAGCGACATCACGTCCTGCTTCTACATACTTCTCATCAGCAATGTTAAGTCCAACTAATACACCTGCTTTGTTACCCATGTGGATATAAGAAGTAACTAAAGGAGCTTCTAGTGTCTGATAATCTGCGATTTCAATCTTTTCCCCGATTCTAGCAACCTGCTCAGCCATTACAGTTTGTAGTGTAACGCCATTGTGAGTCAATTGGTATAACTCCTCTAAAGATGAAGGATAGTTATTCAAAGCAATCGCTGCGATGTCCTTTGTAAGGTTTACAAACTCTTCATTTTTAGAGACGAAGTCAGTTTCGCAACTTACTCTTACAACAATACCTTTGTTGTTTGCATCGTTAACCATTGCGATTACCACACCTTCTTTAGCATCACGATCAGCTCTCTTTTCAGACATTTTCTGCCCTCTCAGACGTAGCAATTCGATCGCTCTCTCAAAATCGCCATTAGCCTCAACCAATGCTTTTTTACAATCCATCATACCTGCGCCAGTTTGATCTCTCAAGTCCTTAACTGCCGTAGCTGAGATATTTACTTCACTCATGTTTATAGTTGTTTTTTATAATATAAAATTAATTATTCTTCTTTGGTATCCACCTTCGCTACTCTGCGCTCTTCTAGACCTTCTTTGATAGCATCAATGATATAATCTGTAATCAATTTAACCGATTTTGACGCGTCATCATTCGCAGGTATTGGGAAGTCTACCTTGTTAGGATCAGAATTTGTATCTACCATTGCGATAGTTTTCATACCTAATCTTTTAGCCTCTGCTAGAGCGATATGCTCATGGTGAATATCTACCATAAAAACAGCGGAAGGAAGTCTATTCAAATTTGCGATACCACCTAACACTCTTTCTAATTTGTCTTTCTCTCTTGAAAGAGTCAAACGCTCTTTTTTCGTAATAGAAACCGCTGGATCTGTCAACATCTTGTCGATGGAATTCATTTTTTTGATAGATTTACGGATTGTAGAAAAATTTGTCATCATTCCACCCAACCATCTTTCTGTTACATAAGGCATCTCACAACTGCGAGCTGCATTTGCAACGATATCTTTAGCTTGTTTCTTTGTCGCTACAAACAAGATCTTTTTTCCTGATTTTGCCATTTGCTTCATAGCATAAGCTGCGCGATCAAGATTCTCTGATGTGCGATTTAGATCAATAATATGTATACCTTTTCTTTCCATGAAGATGTAAGGAAGCATTTTAGGGTTCCACTTTCTTTTTAAGTGACCGTAGTGGACTCCCGCTTCTAGCATCTCATTATATGTCGGCTTATTCATGTCTTTTTAAATTTAAAAATTTGATGATAATAAAAATCGTAAAACAAAGATTAACGCTTAGAGAACTGGAAGCTCTTACGTGCCTTCGGCTTACCAAATTTCTTTCTCTCCACTTCACGAGCATCTCTTGTAAGATACTTCTTCTCTTTGAGTGGCTTTTTATTGTCTTCGTCGATTTTAACTAGTGATCTAGAGATACCTAATCGAATTGCTTCTGATTGACCCTTGAATCCACCACCTGCTACCGTAACTTTGATATCATACTGGCCTACTGCATTCGCTATGTGCAATGGATCTACCACTGATGCTTGTACACTTGGCATCGGAAAATACTCTTTCAAGTCTTTGCCATTGATTACGATATTGCCACTACCTTTTACCACGTATACACGTGCGGTAGATGCCTTTCTTCTTCCTATACTATTGATCATTTCCATACTCGATTAGAATTTAAATGGTTCGGGTTTCTGTGCTGCATGAGGGTGAGCACCACCTTCGTACAAGAACATTTTTTTAATCATTGCTCTGCCTAGCTTCGTTTTAGGTAACATACCTTTTACGGCAAGTTCTAAGACCATTGTCGCTCTGCGATTCAACATTTCTTTAGCTGTACGACGCTTAAGACCTCCAGGATAACCTGAATATCTTTGGTACTCCTTCTGATCAAGCTTGTCACCGGTAAAACGCACCTTGTCGGCATTTATGACGATAACGAAATCTCCTGTGTCTACATGTGGTGTAAACATCGGCTTGTGCTTGCCTCTTAGTACGGTCGCGATCCTTGTAGCCAATCTACCTACTACTTCTCCTTCTGCATCAACTACATACCAGTTATGGGTAGCTGTAGCGGCATTTGCAGATATCGTTTTGTAACTTAAAGTATTCACTTCTTAAAAATTTATGTGATAATCAAATACATTACATGTTGCTATCGGTGTTCCTTTAGCGGCCGCAAAGGTAAACGATGGTTTAATTAAAAAAAATATTTTTGCGTTTTTTTTTAAAATATTTTTACATAACTAACTGAAATACAGTCTAAATATGGCCATCATGTTTACACGAGGCACCTTTATATGCTGTATTGAAAAGAAAAAGCCGCTGATTCAGAGTGATTCAGCGGCTACTTTTCTTGTAGGTAAGGACGTGTTATTTCCCTCCTTTAGAAAGTATTTCTGAGTTTTTCTTAGCTTCTTCATTTGCAGGATCAAGCAAAAGGATATTATCAAATGCGGCTTTTGCTCCCGCAAGGTCTTCTTTTTGTACAAGACCAACACCAACATACATATAGGCGTCGATCATGTTTTTAACAAACTTTGACTTGTCAGTTTGTGCGTTAGCAACTTGCAAATATTTTTGATATTCTGGTATCGCTGCCCAAGTCAATCTATCAGGATCCTGATTGGCTACCGTACGAGCCAATAAGTAAAAGGCCGGGACAAAGGATGTATCAATAGATATATATTTTCTTAGGGACTTTTCCCCAGCAGCAAAATTCTTTATTTGAATATATGATTGAGCCAAACGGTACAATTCTGCATTGTTCAATTCTTTTATTGAGTCTCTTTTGTTATAATACTCTGCTGCTTTTTCATAATTCTTTGTCTCAAAATATGTTTTAGCTAAGCTTGTGTACACTTCTACTGCTTTAGTAGGATCCTGCTTAAAGAGCTTCTGATATATCTCAAGAGCTTCGTCTATTCGGTTCGTATTTAATGCTGCCTTTGCAAGATAATCGTAGTCAATCATAACCACTTTTCTCTTTAAAGGATCAAGAAGGCTGTCGTCTGCTATAAATTGCTTCATCGCAGTATATCCTTCTTCATATCTTTTTAACTCAATAAAGGACCAAGCCATCCAACGATTAATTGTATAATCCTTACTTGTCTTTTTTAAAGTCTCACCTTCAGAGATCGCTCTTTCATAATCTTTTGCTTGAAAGCACAAGAATTTTACTAATCTCACCTTGGCCTGCTCGTCGGACCCTGCCAAAGGAATATATTTCTCAAGAAGAGGCGTTACTTTACTGTACCTTTCCATACGGATATATGTCTCTATCAGCTCTTTATATGCTGGTGCGTAGGTCGGGTCCAATTTAACGGCTTCCTCTAAATTTTGGACCGCTAGCTCCATATTTTTACTTGCTCTCCATATTTTTCCCATTGACACAAGTGCCTCTACGTTCGTCTTATCCTTCTGCACTGCGACCTCGTAACTAGACATGGCATTACCATTTTCGCCAGAAGAATTGTATGAATCGCCCAAATGCGCCCAAGTTGAGCCTACTTTGGGGTCCATATCCCTTGATTTAGACAAATATGTGATAGCCTTTGCATAATTCGGGTTTTTGGAAAACAGATAGCCGTCGCCTATAGCAGCCATTCCCGCCGCATTTTTCTTACACGCTTTTTCGACTGATAACATGATCTTGTCCGCTTCTGCCGACTTACCATTGTCAAGCAATATTTGTGCCTGTCCTATCTGACAGAGATAGCACTTCTTATCGAGCAATGCCGCCTTATCAAACAATGATGATGCGCCGCTATAATCTTCTAAGGCATACTGTATCTTGCCCAAATAATAAATAGGAATACCGTTTTTAGGTTCTTTTACCGAAACAGATTCGAAAAACTTCGTTGCATCTCCATAATTTTCATTTGCAATTAGTTTGATTCCTTGGGTGATGTCTGATTGAGATATTGCTACATTAGTCAACAATACTAGTGCAACAATAACACTTAAAAATCTTCTCATTTTGTAAAAAATTTAATTAAAATAATAATTTGTTAGTTCTTTATAAATCATTGTTATTTAACAACTTTTATATCCTTTAAACCCTTGAACTCTACCCACCTTTCACTTTGATACTCTGGTAGTAACCCTGCTTTGAGCATTATTTTCTGTCCCCTTTCCTCACATATAAATGTTGCGAAACCTAAGCCCACGTCATTAAGACCTAATCGCCGCACAAAATACAAATCTCTCGTAAAAGGATACAATCCATTTAAGTTTTCTTGGTGTGGTGTTTGGGATACGCCATCTTTTCCGGAAATACTAATCAAAGAAACTTGATCTAAAGTTGCTCTTGATACTGGATCATCAATATCAGAAATGGAACTCCAATCAATGATACCTATCCCGTTCGGGTTTTCTTCTACCCATCTCATGACATCTTTCTTACTGTTTAGTGCATAGATGTTTTTATTCAATTCTTTGGCTTTGATGTGCTTCAAAATTTCCCTTGTTATGCCAGATTTACTACTCTCCACGGCAAAAACTTGAGCCTTTGAACCGCCACCTTTGAGCATGGTGATCATTTGATCGTAAGTATATTCAGTGACTGAACGCTTTTTGCCACTTATAAATGCTATAGCGCTTTTTCCAAAACGGTATTGTCTAGGAAATATTTTTCTTTGCTGAAAGTTTTTAATGTCCATGGAGTCTATTCCTCCCGAGACAATCATTACGTCAATACTATCTTTGTAAAACAATTTCATCACATCTGACTCTGGCGCGTAATGTAGATTGATCTTGGCATATTTATAAGCTAATTCAAATACTTCCTCTTGCTGAGAAATAATATCCTTCAAACTCTCATCACACCACACATCAAGTGTACCAGTAACTGGGCTTACGAGCGTTTTTTCGGGCTCCTTGTGTTTGCAAGAAATCGCCAAAAGCAGAACGAGGATAATATAAAATGTGTATTTCATCATTAATAATAAGACGAGTTAAACTTGTATTCGATAAATTTTTTTAGTTAAATATTTAATAATAATCAAAGTACCTTTTAAAAATAAAAGTCTGACACGCAATTAGCGTATCAGACTTTATATCTAAGAAAACAGTGTTTCCTTTAAATCTTATAAGCTCTGTATACCCTCCAAGCGCCATAGATTAAGAACAAACCTAAAAACAGCTTTGGATTAGGTACTAAGTCGCTACAATATCCTAACACACCCATTGCCATTATAGCAGCTCCGAGAATATATTGTGTTACCTTGCGCGACAGCCACTCCATCAGCTATTTGTTATCCTTCTAGTTTAAAACTAACAGGAAGGGTGTACTTGACTTTCACGGGCTTTCCGTTATTTTTCCCTGGTGACCAGTTTGGCATACCTTTTACGACACGAACTGCCTCTTGGTCACATCCACCACCGATTCCTCTGATGACTTCTACGTTTTCAATATTTCCTGTTTTAGCGACAACAAAAGAAACGATCACTTTACCCATAATACCATTCTCCTTAGCTATCGCAGGATACTTAATATTTTCGCTAAGGTATTTGAAGAGAGCTGCGTCGCCGTCTGGAAACATGGGCTTCTGTTGCACACTCGCCATGTTCAGTGTCTCTTCCGGCTCTTCTTTAACCGCTTCTCTGACAGGTTCTTTAACTTCTGGCTCTACAAGCGAAAGATCCACACCATCTTTATCACCATCCTTTGTCTCCTGAGCCACTTCCTTATCTTTAAGATCTTCCACTTTAGCCGGTGGTTCTTCGTCAACGACTTCTTCGTCCTTTTTGACCACTGGCGGTACAAATTTGATTTGATCTTTGATTGGCGGCGGATCTATTTTGGGTGGCGGTGGTGGTGGTGGTTTCTTTGGATCTATGGATGGCGGTTCTGCGAGAGTGACCTCCGTTAATGACAAGTCTTCTAATTGACTCAATTTCCACTCTTGATATTTAGCATATATGAATGGAGTCGCGATCATTAATAAGAAAGTCAACAAACCCGCAATCATGCCTTTTGACATATTTTTGCTGTATACAGAGCGGAGGAGATATGCGCCATAGCTTTTGTTTCTATGTTCAAATATCAAGTCGTCTATATTTTTATCTTTATCTGACATTAGCTAGATGATTTGTTGTTATTAAAAATTTATTTGCGTTTTTGATGCACATTGAGCGCTACTAAAGAATCTATCGGATCATTAGCTTCTAGTATTGCATATCTTTTCACATCATTGATCGTCATTTCATCAAGGACATCGACAGTGTTTTTTAGATTTGATCCTGGCAACGGTTTTATCATTACAAAAAGTCCATTTGTACCATCCTTTTCTAGGCCATGCTGCTCTAGAACTTCCTTTTGTCTTCTCTTGATGATCTTACGAAGTCCGTTCGCGCTATAATCAACACTATCCATCTCTATTTTTGTCCCTGCGTTAATCTCATCCGGGGAGACATACCAATATACTTTGTCATTAGCACCTAACATTAGTGATACTGTTTTTGACATTTTTATTTCTGGTGGCTTCTCTTTAAGATCTTCTTCAGGGATTGGTTTATTAATCTCCATTGTCTTAGGCTTATTCATCGTTGTTGCCAACATGAAGAAAGTAATCAATAAGAATCCCAAATCCACCATCGCTGTAAGGTCTACTCGTGTAGAAGCTTTTTTAGCACGCTTTCCGCCGCCATGTTTTCCCCCGCCTTTGGAGGAAGTATCCATTTCTGCCATGTCTGTTTCTATTTAAGGGTTAAATCGCTTTGCCTTTAGCAGCGGTAATGATGTTAAATTTGTTCACTTTTACGTTCTGCAGCGCTTTTATCAATTTATCAAAAGACTTGTATTCTGTACCTCTATCGCCTTTGATAGCAATTCTGAGGTTATTATTTGCTTGTCTTGAAAATAAGATAAGGTCTTCTACTTGATGTTCACCACCAAGCGTGTCAATCTTGAGTCCCGGTTGAGCTACTTTAGCGCGTTCACTTGGTTCCTTACTAAGAAAAGCCGGAAGTGCTTTGATGTCCATTCCCCATACTTCTAGGGTACGAAATGCATCCTTCTGCGCTGGGGTGAATGGAATCTTATATTCTGACTCTAATTTATCCATTAATAAGAGCCTGGTATTCTGATCATCTAATCCGAAAAATATACGACCGTCTTTTGCAATATCAAACTTCATGATATCTTTCTCTGGCAATGGTATCTGTGCTGTTGATGGTGGAATATCTACTTGTACTGCTTCTTGTGGCTTGAATTTGGTTGTCAAGATAAAAAAGGTCAATAGTAAGAAAGCCACATCACACATCGCTGTCATATCGACAGCTGTACTCTTGCGTGGTATTTTAACTTTAGGCATATCTTTGTTTTAAAAAAGTGGTTTAATAAATAGATGCATTTGATTATACTTTTGGTGTATAATGATACAAAAATTATTAGTTATTTTTTGAAGCAAAGTTTTGAGCAATACTAAATCCTGCCTCGTCAATACCATAAGTAAGCTTATCGATCTTCGTTGTGAAATAGTTATAAGCAATAATTGAAACTGCAGAAGTACCAATACCCAATGCTGTATTGATCAAAGCCTCTGAGATACCTGTTGATAATGCAACTGCATCTGGTGCACCGGCCGTAGCAATCGCTGAGAACGATTTGATCATACCGAATACTGTACCCAATAATCCCAAAAGTGTGGCTACTGATGCTAATGTTGCAAGAATAACTAAGTTTTTCTCAAGCATAGGCAATTCCAATGAAGTGGACTCTTCAATTTCTTTTTGAATCGCTATCATCTTCTGCTCTTTGTTAAGTGTATTATCAATAGACATTGCTTTATACTTATGCAATCCTTCTCTTATTACATTCGCTACTGATCCTTTTTGCTTGTCGCATTCGCCAATTGCTTGGTCAATCTGATTGTTGTCAAGCATACCTTTTACTCTACGTACAAATGCTGGAATTGAACCTTTGCCACTTGCTGCGATAACTGTAAATAATCTTTCGAAAATAACCGCTAATGAGATAATAAAACATGCCATCAAGATCGGCACTAAAAAACCTCCTTTACCCATCATACCTAAGATATTTCCAGGAATCGGATGGCCTGTAGGATCTCCTCCTTCAAAATTGGACGGACTAAGTAATACAAATTTGTAGATTAAATACCCTACAACTAAGGCAGCAGGT
>JANMMV010000709.1:0-2845 GCA_031373565.1 Saprospiraceae bacterium | reverse complement strand
ATAAAGCTAAGTACGAGCTTGAGCTCAAAAAGTATAAAAACTCCGTTCAAATCAAAGGTTTTAGAAAAGGAATGGTGCCAATGCCAACACTCAAAAAGATGTATGGCAAAGCGATTCTTTCGGATGTGATCAACGAATCATTGCAAAAAGGACTTTTTGACTATCTTGATCAAGAAGAAATCAACTATCTAGGACAACCTCTCCCCAATAAGGATGAAGATAACTTAAATGACCTTGATGTTGATGGCGAAAAGTCTTACCAATTTGGATTTGATTTAGGTCTAGCACCTAAGTTGGATGTCAAAGGCGTGAAAGATACGGACACATACACACTTTACGATATCAAGATAGAAGACGCAAAGCTCACTGATGAAATCAATGCAGCACGTCGTCGTTTTGGCAAAAAGGTCGCAACGGATGACATCATCCAAGACATGGATATGATCAAGATAGATGCCGAAGAAGTCGGAGGAAGTTGGAAAACGGAATTCTCGATCCTTGTAGATGTAATCAAAGATGAAGCGGTAAAGGCCGATCTAAAAACGAAAAAACTAGGCGATACCTTTACATTTGATGTATATAAACTAGAAGATAAAGACGAAAAATACGCTAACAAATACTTGCTCAACAAACCAGAAGACAATGACGATATCATAGGTGCTGACTTCGTAGGTACGATTGCTGAAGTTTCTCGAGTCGAGCCTGCAGAAATGAATGAAGAGTTTTTTGCTACTTTTGGAGATGAGAGCATCGTCGACGAAGCTTCATTGACATCCTTCTTTAGAAAAGATCTTGAAGCCTATTATAATGATCAAGCGAAGCAATATATGTACAGAGAAGTGATGGATTTCATGATGCAAAATAATGAGATTCCATTACCTGATGCTTTCCTAAAGAGATATTTAATCGAGGCCAATGAAAATGTATCTCCAGATGATATAGCAAAAGAGTTTGATGCTTTCAAAACGAATATGCAGTGGTCATTGCAAAAATCTCACTTAGCTAAGGAATATGCGATCTCAGTATCTGAAGAAGATTTACGAAAGCATTTTACCAACACCGTATTTAACTACATGCGTGGCTATGGCAACATGGATTACTCATTTATCTCAAGCACCGTTGATAGATTAATGAAAGACAAAGACCAAGTCAACAAAGCTTATGAAGAGATCCTAGCGAATCGAATATTTGATAGAATAGGTGAAACCGTCAAAACAAACCCGGTCGCAATCTCGCAAGAAGATTTCATGGAAAAAGTGAAGAGTCTGAACGAACGAGTTAACAATTTGTAATTATTGTTGTTATATAATATGACTAGATCAAACAATTGGTCTAGTTTTTTTATTAATATAACATAACAACGATAAGAATGAATTCTCAAGACGAGTTTAAAAAGTATGCGACTAAACATCTAGGTATGAGCACCATGCACCTAGATAAATATATGGAGACATCTGTTCCGCAAATAAATGGTTTCACGCCACAAGTTATCGAGGAGCGCCAGATGAATGTAGTCGGCATGGACGTTTTCTCTAGATTAATGATGGACCGTATTATCTTTATGGGGGTGCCCGTTAATGATTACGTGGCAAACGTCATACAAGCGCAATTACTATTTTTAGAGTCAACAGATCCTAAACGTGACATACAGATGTTTATCAACAGTCCTGGTGGATCAGTGATAGCGGGTATGGGTATTTATGATACGATGCAATATGTTGCACCTGATGTAGCGACAATCTGTACAGGCTTAGCTGCTTCTATGGGAGCTGTATTGTTGTGCGCAGGTAAGCACGGCAAACGTACTTGTCTACCACATAGTCGGGTTATGATACACCAACCATCTGGTGGCATGTCTGGTCAGTTTACAGATATGGAGATTTCATACAATCTTATCAAGCAATTGAGAGACGAATTGTACACGATCATGTCGAAGCATACTGGTAAGACCTTTGAAGAGATAGAAAAAGATTCTAACCGTGACAACTGGATGAAAGCGACAGAGGCAAAAGCTTATGGCCTAGTGGATGAAGTTTTAGAGCGCGGCTCAGCCAAGTTGATTCAAGCTCAATAAATGATGATTAGCTTCTCCAGCCTATTTTGGAGAAGCTAATTTGTTTTTAATCCCTTATTTACATATTCCTATTTTATTCGTTACCATGGCTAAGTTTAAAGACAATATTAAGTGCTCATTTTGTGGCAAAGATAAACGAGAAGCGATCATGCTTATCGCTGGTATCGACGGTCATATTTGTGACTCTTGTGTAGAACAAGCATATGACATTATCAAAGACGACATGGAGACCGATGGTCCATCACGTAAGTCTAAAAAAAGCAATAAAAAACTTGACCTATCTACTACGCCAGTTCAGATCAAGGAATTTTTAGATCAATATATTATAGGACAGGTAAGTGCCAAGAAATATCTTGCCGTAGCTGTATACAATCACTATAAGAGACTTAATAGTCGATTGACAGGTGATATCGAAATTGAAAAATCAAACATCGTACTCGTCGGCGAAACAGGGACAGGTAAAACTTTATTGGCCAAAACAATTGCCAAGTTCCTAGATGTACCTTTTGCGATCGTAGACGCTACTGTTTTTACCGAAGCTGGTTACGTAGGCGAAGATGTGGAGTCTATGCTAAGTCGATTGCTGCAAGCATGTGATTATGATGTGGAAGCAGCCGAGCGGGGCATTGTTTACATTGATGAGATTGACAAAATTGCGCGCAAAAGCGATAATCCTTCTATCACGCGTGATGTATCTGGTGAAGGTGTACAGCAAGCATTGCTCAAGATGCTAGAGGGTACTGAAGTGAACGTTCCGCCTTATGGTGGTCG
>JANMMV010000697.1:0-41997 GCA_031373565.1 Saprospiraceae bacterium | reverse complement strand
TAAAAAGCGGGCTATTCCTTTTGCGCTTCATTTTGTAAATGCTTTTAATGACTACCAACCTACCCTTTGTAGAGATAAATACTGGGAGCAATACTTTTCTGGCAAGGTTGATGACAAAGCTACCAAAATGAATATCAAGCGTCAAGCTGAAATATTTACTTATCAAATATGGCAAAACGATGTATTGACCACAGACGCCATTATCAAACCTGAAATAGAACGTATTTATAATCTACCTATCAACGACCCTAAGTCAGCCCTCCACGGCATGACCATCGTCATCGATACCTTAGACATGACGAAGATTGCCTTGTCGAGACTTGATGATGGCAATTATGAAAACGTCCAAACCATAAAGGCTGCCCGCAAAATGACCTATGACTGCTTCAACCATGCGGACAATATCTGTCGCATGCAATGTAGAAGACCAGTGCTTGGGCATAAAAAATTTGATCTTTGGATAGAAGATCAATGTCGTGAGTGGATACTGAAAAATACCAAGGAGCTTTCTTCACAAAAGAACCAAAAACTGGGTTTGGCCGATCGATGGTCACAATCAGCCGAATCATGGGTAGAAGTAAGCTTGTTTCTCGATGATCTGATCAGCGGAACCATTTATTTCCAATCCTCGTGGCATAACGGCACTGATATGGTATCATTTATTTACAATCTAAACGAAGGTCGCGAAATCAAGATCAAAGATGTGTTTGCATCAGAGTTCAATACAGATGAATTACTAAAAGAGACCGTCGAGACGTATCATCAGCATGTGATTTTGTCGCAGGATAAAAAGAAATGGGCATTGGAACAGTTATTCCCACATACGATCTTGTCGCAAGAAGGCATTGTCCTAAAAAGTCCTTTCAGTACTATTTTTGGAGAGCTGGAGATCGTTATTCCATACTTACAAGTAGCTCAATACATAAAAAACAAGTCCATTTTAAAAGATATCTTACTGAAATGAAGTCCGCACAGGAGATATTACAAAAAGTCAAACGCATAGAGCTCAAAACCAAATGGCAAACACAACAGCTGTTTGGTGGTGACTATCATTCTGCTTTCAAAGGCAAGGGTATGTCCTTTAGCGAGGTTCGGGATTATCAGTATGGTGACGATGTGCGTAATATAGATTGGAATGTAACAGCTAGGACCAATTCTCCACACATAAAGATTTTTGAGGAAGAACGAGAACTCAATGTCGTCATTATAGCCGACATGTCTGCTTCTATGTATTTTGGGTTGACCCAACAATTCAAAATCGAAACATTGATAGAATTGTCCGCAGCTATCGCTTTCTCAGCTACTAATAATCAAGATAAAGTAGGCGCTCTCTTATGTACTGAAGGTGTTGAAAAATATATTGCCCCTAAGAAAGGCAAACAGCACATGCTCAAAATCATCACCGAAATGGTGCGTCATGAACCATCGACCCTGTCATGTGATCTATCGAAAGCCATTGAATATCTCTATCATGTTGAGAAAAAACGAAGTATTGTCTTTGTTATTTCTGATTTTATGAATGATGGATTTCTTGCGTCGCTCAAAGTTTTGAACAATAAACATGACGTCATAGGGATCAAAATCTATGATGAAATTGAGAAAAATCTCCCGGCTTGCGGTTTAGTTCGTATGCGTGATATCAAAAATAGTGGTGATCTATGGGTGGATACCGACGATACCAGCGTTAGAAGACATTATGCCGATTATTTTAAGTATTGGGACGAGAAGTATAAAAATGCATTTGCCCAAGCGGGTGCAGCGACATTAGATATTAGTACTGATCAAGATTGTTTCAGAGCATTGCAGACGTTTTTTCACAATAGAGCTAGGCGATGATGATGAAAAGATATTTCCAGATATTAGCTGTGGTTTGCAGTATCGCCCTAGGTTATTATGATCTTAACGCGCAAATCATCTCAACAGCCAAGCCGCTAAAAGATACGGTGACGATCGGTGACATCGTGCAAGTAGAATTATATGCAAAAGTGCCTACTTCTGCAGACTGTAAAGGGGTCAATTTTAGCAATTTTGGTGAGCTTCAGAACCTTTCGTATCTACTAGATAGCTTACAATATGATGCGAAAGCTGATCTTGAGATATTGGACTACGGAAAATGGGCATTCAATGACTTTGATCAAATGATCAGTCTTGACAAGATAGAACTCACAACCGAAAGTGGTTTCGTGTCATTCAGAAATACGATCAAAATAGCGATTTATAACCATGGACAATTCAAGATCCCAGGCATAACAATCGTTGCTGATAGCACTGCCAAAGTCATTCAAACCCAACCGGCCCTGCTGACAGTACTATTGCCTAGTCGAGTCGCTCAAAGTGATAGTTTGTCTATCAATCCCATCAAGGACATCATCGCCGAGCAAAAGACTTGGGTTGATTATCTGTGGATAGGATGGATCATTGCAGGTATTTTGGCGTTATGGTTGGTATGGAAGTGGGTAAAAAACCGTCGTAAGAAAGTGATTCAACCACTCATTAACAATCCCCAAGCACACGAAACGGCGCTCAAAGGACTCCAACAATTAAAGGTGGACAAAATCTGGTTAGAAGGCAAACACAAATCTTTCCAAACCCAACTTACGGATATCATGCGCCAATATATACACGAGAGATATAGCATATCAGCTCCTAAAATGACTTCAAGTCAGATCTTGTCCGCACTAAAGAAGACCGGCATTTCTAAAGAACTAATGCACGAGATGGATGAGATTCTGGATATTGCCGACCTTGTCAAATTTGCAGAAGCCGAACCGGGCATTGACATTCATGCACAATTTCTCGATCGAGCGATAGACTTTGTACACCAAACTAAAGCAGTCAATTGATGAGATCACTGTTTTCATATGATTGGGCTCATCCTTGGTGTTTTTTGCTTTTCATACCATTGCTTTGGCTTGCTTACCGGACATTTGCTTCGAAGGAGAAAAATAAGCTCACCCCCACCTTGAAGATGTCGCATCTTGGTGGTCCTAAAATGCCAATATCCTTTAGGGCTCGTTTGATCCCATATTTACCTATTTTGATATACGCCGCTGCTACATGTATTATTTTTGCGTTGGCTAGACCACGCATTCCTTTGGTAGACGAAGCGATCAAGACAGAAGGCATTGATATCATGCTTGCATTGGATGTATCCGCTAGTATGTTGTCCAGAGATTTTCAGCCCAATCGTCTAGAAGCGACCAAATTATTGGCTGCAGATTTTGTGCGACAAAGACAGAATGACCGTATAGGTTTGGTGATATATTCAGGTGAAAGTTTTGCACAATGCCCCATCACGTTTGATCACGAAGTATTGACATCTATCATAGAAAGTATCGAACCCGGTATTCTCAAGGATGGTACTGCTATCGGTATGGGATTAGCTTCTGCGGTCAACAGACTCAAAGAAAGCAAAGCTAAATCCGGAATCATCATCCTAATGACTGATGGTGAAAACAATTCAGGAGATATCGACCCGATGACCGCCGCTGAATTAGCCAAGGAATACGATATCAAAGTGTACACAATCGGAATAGGAACAACTGGTGTGGCAGAGACATTTCAGGGAGTTGACAGGTACGGAGAATACATCTATGGAATGGCGAGAGTGCAGATCGACGAAGAACTATTAGACAGAATAGCAAGACGTACCGATGGTCAATACTACCGAGCTACAAACGAAGAAAACCTTAAGAATATCTATGCCGAAATCAATCGATTAGAAAAATCAGCTATTGATACCAATATTACGAAGCAATACAAAGATACCTTTAGACCATGGCTATTAGCTAGTGTTATTTTGATGATGCTATGGTGGATATTGTCGTTGACCTATTTTAGAAACAACACGCTGATATAAGTATGATTAGGATCGAATACATACCAGGATTTGTTTTGCTGCTACTCATCGTCATCGCATACTTATTGTATAGATACGTTCAATCCAAAAATACTGCTGGCATAGGTAATAGTGCACTTCGGAAGCTCCTTACGGTTAATGCACCGCAATGGTCGCCAAAAAATAGCATGACTTGGTTTGCTGGCCTACTAGTACTTTTGACGTTCGCTATCGCCAATCCACAATGGGGACATCAGCAAGAATCTGTCACAGTAGCAAGTTCTGATATCTATTTAGCTATCGATATTTCCAATAGTATGAATACGCAGGATATCGCACCTTCAAGAATCGAAAGAGCAAAAAAACTGGCTGAAGACATCATGACTTCTCGCAAAGGAGATAGAATAGGCCTGATATTATTTGCAGGAAGCGCATATTTACAGATGCCATTGACCAATGATTTAGGGGCAGCGATCACTTTTGTTAGAGCGATCAATACCCAGATGGCGGGAACGCAAGGCACAGCCATCGGATCAGCTATCAAATTAGCTACGCGCAACCTGCAGCAAAAAACACCAGCCAGCAGAGCTTTGATCATACTGTCTGATGGAGAAGATCATGAAGAAGATGCTACAGATGCTGCTGAAGAAGCCGCAGATCTCAATATGAAGGTCTTCACAATCGGCGTGGGGACAGATAAAGGCGGATATATACCGATGATCGAAAACAATCGTGATGGCTACAAAATGGATGAAAATGGAGAACCTGTCCTCTCAAAAGTCAATTTTGAAGCGTTGGCTGACATAGCAGCAAGTGGTGGCGGTAAGAGTTATGATATAGAGCAATCCCAAAATGTAAGTAATGACATTGACCAACTTCTGGATGCATCGTCAAAAGAAATACATGAAATTAAATCCATGTCAAGAGCTAATAGTTATTACTGGATTTTTGCTTTTGGGGCTCTGCTATTAATTTTAACACAACTTTATGGATTAAAAACTAACTTTTTGACTAGAAAACAGTCTTAAAATAGTGTCATTTTTATTGTGCGTGTTTTTATATGTCAAAAATAGCGATACACATTATAAAAATAAATTATATTTGCAACTTAAAATTTTTTAAAACTGTCAAAAATGAATAAAATCTTTTTAATCTTATCAGCTACACTACTTATATTTGGTAAAGTAACTGCTCAAAAATCAAGCAAACTAAATAAAATGGATCAAGAATTTTTAAAGAGCCAAGCAGATGGCATGTATGCTAAATTCGAAACGAACAAAGGAGATATCTTCTTAGTACTCGAGCATGTGAAGACACCTATCACTGTGGCTAACTTTATAGCGCTAGCTGAAGGTACCATGGCAAATAACAAAAAAGCCGCTGGTCAGCCCTTTTTTGATGGTTTGAAATTTCACCGCGTTATCCCAGATTTTATGATTCAAGGTGGTTGCCCACTGGGCACAGGCACAGGTGATCCTGGTTATAAATTTGATGATGAGTTCGATTCAACACTAAAACATTCGGGTCCTGGTATCTTGAGCATGGCTAACTCTGGTCCTGCTACAAATGGCTCCCAGTTCTTCATAACGCACAAAGAAACACCTTGGTTAGACAATAAGCATACTGTTTTCGGTCATGTGATCAAAGGAATGGATGTTGTCAACGCGATCAAGCAAAATGACAGTATCGTCTCTCTAAAAATATTACGCAAAGGCGCTGTTGCTGAAAAATGGGATGCTAATAAAACGTTCGAAGATGCAAAGTCGATCAGTGCACAAAAGAAAGAGGCAGAAGCAGCAGCAGCAAAACTAATCAGCGAGAAAGTAAAAGGTGAGTTTACAAATTTCACACCAAGCGGCTTAGGTTACATCGTGATCCAAGAAGGCAAAGGTGGTCCTAAACCAGTAGCGACAAGCAATGTCAAAGTTCACTACACAGGCAAATTGACTGATGGTAAAGTATTTGATAGTTCTGTTGAAAGAGGACAACCGATAGATTTTGGCCTCAATCAAGTCATCCCAGGATGGACAGAAGGCGTTCAATTGATGAGTGAAGGAGCAAAATACAAGTTGTACATTCCTTGGAATATGGCTTATGGAGAGCAAGGTTATCCGGGCGTTATTCCTCCAAAAGCTGACTTGATTTTCGAAGTAGAGTTGATCAAAATCAATAACTAAGATAAGCAATTAAGATTATTGCAAAAAGGCCTACATGCTGAATGTGGGCCTTTTTTTTGGTAAAATGTGTTATTAATACAATCCACTAAAAGTGAGTAATCTAATCGTTTGCGAGCTATACAATGAAGGTAACCGCCGATATAGTGTTCAAAACTGCATATATTTGGATCAAATATAATAGACCGAAATCTCGCAAAAAAATAGAGTCAAAAGTAATGCAATATGATTATTGAAATTTTACTTGTATTTATCCCAATAGCCGTCAGCGTCGCACTTGTTAATCACTTGTAGTTTGAGAAAAAACACGAACGAAGAATAGATTACGATAGAAATGTCCATATCAAATAGCGCAAATGGGAGTGCGCGGGACAACATTGGGAAAGAAGCCATAGAATGGCTCGTTTCAGTTCGCAAACCATGTCACGAGGCACAACATCGTTAATAAATAAGGAGTGATATTCCCGCATTTTTTTTTAAAAGCAGCTTGCGGAGACAGGTTTAAAATGCGTAATTTTATTGGTAACTTAAATCTTGGACTTACGCTCTTAAGTCAAGCTCTTTTTAGATCCATTCCTTATAAGTTGGTAGCGTGGATCGATTTTATTTCAAATTGACCCTAAATATATGACTACATTCTTGAGTGACTTTATATCATTTCGACTGCTTTCATTACCTTTGTGCTCTTATGGCACGAATTTTAGGTATAGATTATGGAACCAAGCGCTGTGGCATCTCTACGACAGATCCTTTTCAGATCATTGTAACAGCATTGGAGACCGTAGAGACGAGCCAGGTGATCTCGTACCTAAGCACATACATCAATAAAGAAAAAATCGAAAAGATAGTCATAGGTTTACCATTTCACAAGGACGGCAATTTTACACATATCAAGGGTGATATCGATCTATTTGCCGCCAAAATTAAAAAACTATGGCCTGAGATTGTGATTGATTTTGCTGATGAACAATTCTCGTCCGTTGAAGCGAAACAAGTAATCATGGCAAGCGGTGCCAAAAAGATATCTAGACAAGGCAAAGCACTCGTTGATAGAGTGAGTGCGGTCATCATTTTACAAAAATACCTTAAACACATTTAAAAATACAATGATACTACCGATATACGCTTTGGGTCAACCAGTTCTAAAGAAGAAGGGCGAAGAAATAACGAAGAATTATCCTGAACTTTCCACTCTACTCGCCAACATGTGGGAAACGATGTACGACGCGCATGGGGTCGGTCTAGCTGCGCCTCAGATCGGGCTCGCCATTAGATTATTTGTCGTGGATTCTATCCAGATTATGGATGATGACCGTAAAGATGAGGGTATCAAAAAGACTTTTATCAATGCCAAAATCGTAGATGAGTCTGGTGAATATTGGTCCTACGAAGAAGGCTGTCTCAGTATCCCTGAAATTCGTGGTGAAGTAGATCGTATGCCAAAGGTCCGTATTCAATATCTTGATGAAAACTTCAAGGCGCACGATGAGATATATGAAGGAATAAATGCACGTGTCATTCAGCATGAGTATGATCACATAGAAGGTATCTTGTTTATTGATAAACTCAAACCATTAAAGAAAAAACTCATCTCTCGCAAACTGGCCGACATCAAGGCAGGCAGGATCAAGGCAGATTATAAAATGAAATTTGCCGTGATCAGGTAAGTCTTTTTAAAAGCCTACTGTTGTCAAATACTAATTTTTGTTATGAGGATTGTAAGTATTTACAGTCTTAATTTTGTATCTATACAGAGAAGATACCAAATACCCACATTATTTAATTCCCTAGGCCTATGCATTCAATCGTGCCTTATGACCTGATAAATCTACATCATCCGCGGTGGAATGTGGCATAATTAATGAGATTCCACAAGAGGTAAATCAAATCCTTACCTTCCCGCCTATCCACCAGTTGTATTGAAAAAAGAAAAAATGCTGACTCGCTTTATCGCCCTTTTCTGACGTAGTGCGGATGTCAGGTAAGGACGTAAATCCTTCTTTGATCTCAGCTTGTATAAATAAGTGTTTCCAAAATGTGATATTAATCCCTTGTACTGCAGAAATACCATATCCCGCAAGATGCCAAGCGTCATGTCTAGGGTGATTGAGCAAAGTCGCGTCTGTTCTAGGCATCATTGCGCCAGCTTCTATGCCCAAGATGTGCTGTAGATCTATAGCTTTGTAACTATAAAATGGCTCTGTTTTCCTGATCGCCGCATTGAGATAGTTGAGCCCGTCAGTATGCTCAAACTTTAGAAAATCTTTTGCTAAGACTATATTTTCGTTGGAATAGGATTTATCGTAACTCGTTCCAGAGTTTGCTATTTGTCCATCTATTTTGACAGTTTGGTCTTGGACCATGACATACTTCATATGATCTACACCAATAGAAATATCGTATTTTTTATTAATAAAATACCCAATCCTAAGGTTGTATTGTGGTATTGACATATTAGCTGGATATAGGTATCTATCAAATCTAAACTTCGATTGCCGATCCTTCGATTCTACATTTTGAAGTACAAAATCATAGCCGTTACCTTCGAAAGTTATGTCAGATTTTGAATACCAGCTTCGGTTCCAGCCCCAGCCGATGTAAAAGTTGCTCTTATTGCTATATATTTTGTTAGGCTTAATCGTTGTCTGCAGGTATGACTGCTGATAGCACGAAAAAAGTAGTCCAACGATGATTAAGATCCTTTTATAGTTCATGTAAGATAGTTAATATTTTTTATGGCCTGATGCTCAAGTCGCCACATTGACAAAACTTTAAAAACATTCACTTTGGCTAACATGTTCAAATCTAGCAGTTCTTTACCAATACGTTATTATATTTAAAGTAATCTAAAATTATTATCAATATACCCTAAAGTATTTTTTAAATACAATTCTACATTTTTGGATAGGCACTGCTTTTCCTGTAACTTTGTCCTATTAATCAGTATAAATAGCCTTATCAAATACAAGTATATATGAGTCTTATAGAAATGAAAGTGCCTACTATCGGCGAATCCATTACAGAAGTGACACTATCACAGTGGTTAAAAAAGGATGGCGACTACGTCAAAGCGGATGAACCAATTTGCGAGTTTGAGTCCGATAAGGCGACGCTCGAGTTTCCAGCTGAAGCTTCAGGTAAGCTCATCTTTGTTGCCAAAGAGGGAGATGATCTTGCGATCGGAGCACTTGTTGCTAGAATTGATACTTCTGTTGCTAATAGCTCAGCTAGTACATCAAGCAGTCCTGCAGCTGCTATTGCTCCAGCGGTGGCTGTAGCTGAAACACCGACTAATACAACCACTTCTTATGCAGCTGGTCACCCATCCCCGGCAGCAGGTAAGATATTGAGAGAAGGCAATGTTGATGCTAGCGCCGTCGCGGGATCAGGAAAAGAAGGACGTATTACGAAAGAAGATGCCCAAAAGGCAGTCGAAAACAAATCAACGGCTCCTGCACCATCTGCGACCACTACACCAGCAGCGCCAACACCAGTTGCGCCAAGGGTAATCGTACCTGGTTCTAGAGAAATAAAGGTAGAGAAGATGTCGCGTATGCGTAAAACCATAGCCGCACGTCTCGTATCAGCTAAAAATAATACGGCTATGCTCACTACTTTTAATGAAGTGGATATGACTGGGCTAAACGAACTTCGAAAGACTTATCAAGACCGTTTTGTTGCTAAGAATGGCATCAAATTAGGATACATGTCGCTTTTTGCCAAGGCATGCGCCAAAGTCCTGATGGAGATGCCTGATGTCAATGCCATGATCGATGGCAATGATATCATCTATCATGATTATGTGGATATATCAGTTGCTATTTCGACACCTACGGGACTGGTTGTTCCACCTTTGCACAACGTTGAGTCAATGGGATTTGCTGATATTGAATTCAAGATCAAAGAATTAGCGGAGAAAGCACGCAACGGTAAGCTGACATTAGACGAAATGAAAGGAGGTACATTTACGATTACGAATGGCGGTATTTTCGGGTCACTACTAAGCACACCGATCATTAATGAGCCACAATCGGCCATTCTTGGAATGCATGCCATCAAGGACAGACCAATAGCTGTAGATGGGCAAGTTGTTATCAGACCAATGATGTACCTAGCATTATCCTATGACCATCGTGTGATAGATGGTAGTACTTCGGTGACCTTCCTTGTCAAAGTCAAAGAACTTCTCGAAGATCCGATGACATTGATGATGGACTTATAATGATAGTTGTTCTTGCAAAGGATAAAATACGCAAAGTCCTTCAATGGATGGGTCTCCATCTTACGACCAATCTCAAATATGATCATTACACCACGCGAATTATCAAGGATGCTTTAGTTGACGGTGGGATTTGCGTAGATGTAGGTTGTCATAAAGGTGAAGTATTTGATGATTTTATCAAGTATGCTCCTACAAATGCACACTATGGATTTGAACCGATACCCGCTTTTTACAATAAGTTAAAAAGCCGATATGGCAGCCAACATCATATATTTCCCTATGCCTTAGCGGCGCAAGATGGGCAAGCTACCTTTCAATATGTTAAAAACGCGCCCGCTTACAGTGGCCTTCGAAAACGTAAATACGATATTGCCGATCCTGAGATAATAGAGATCCCCGTTGCCATCAAGAAATTGGACGATATCGTACCTAAAGATGAGATTATCAAACTCATTAAGATAGATGTCGAAGGCGCAGAACTTGGTGTGTTGCAAGGTGGGAGATCGACCATAGTGCGATGCAGACCTGTTGTTCTTTTTGAGTTCGGGCTGGGCGCTAGCGATGCTTATGATACGACGCCCCAAGATATTTATGGCTATTTCACTTCAGCGCAATATAATCTGTTTCCGCTGCTACAATATCACAAAAAAGCCGCTCCTTTAGATTTAGCAGCATTAGAGAAATCTTACAGCCTAGAAGGGGAATTTTTCTACGTTGCAATACCAAGATAATATTTCTATCCTAGTAATTCCTTGACCATCGCTGCGATCAATTTGCCTTCAGTCTTACCGGCTAATTTTTGATTAGCGAGTCCGATTACCTTGCCCATTTCTTTGGCATCGGTGATACCTGATTCTGTGATCAAAGATTGGATAGCTGCTCGCAATTCATCGGCAGATAATTGGGCAGGTAAGTATTTCTGGATAATGGCAATCTCTTCTCGTTCCGTGACAGCAAGGTCTTCACGTCCTTGCTTCATGAAAATTTCCAATGAGTCTTGGCGTTGCTTGACGAGTTTTTGAAGAAGTTTTACTTCCTTATCCTCATCAAGTACATTACCACTCCCATCTGTTTTAAATATAAGAATGGCCGCTTTTACTGCTCGTATAGAACGAAGGGCTGCTTGATCTTTTGCTCTCATAGCGTCTTTAAGATCTTCGTTGATGCGTATTTCTAAACTCATGGTGTAGTATGGATATGTTGTTGTAATAAATTAGTAATATAGACAAATTGTTCAACGCCGAGCTGTTCTGGACGCTGATTGAAGAATATATCTTCTAACACAGCTGGATCGCTGACGATAGGTTTTAGCGTATTGCGAAGCATTTTGCGGCGCTGGCCAAAAGCTGACTTGACAACATGCCTAAACAATCGATCATCGCAGCCCAGCTCCAAATTTGCTTTGCGCGTTAATCGTATAACGCTTGAATTGACTTTGGGCGGTGGATTAAAACATTGTGGTCCGACATTGATAATCGTCTTCCCTTCATAAAAGGCTTGCACCAATACACTGATGACGCCATAGGTCTTAGATCCAGGTGGAGAAACGACTCTATCTGCCACTTCTTTTTGAAACATGCCCACCATCTCAGGTACTAGTTCCTTATGATTGAGCATTTTGAATAATATCTGTGAAGATATATTGTAGGGGAAATTACCGATTATGCTGAATTGTTGTCCATCGAAAACCTTCTGTAGACTTAACTTTAAGAAATCTAGAAATATGATCTGATCAGCGTCTAATAAATTATTTTGTGTCAAATAAGTCACCATATCCGCGTCAGCTTCTACTGCTTTGAGTTCTATCTCAGAATTAGCAGCCAGATACTTCGTTAGAAATCCCTTGCCCGGCCCGATCTCCAATACTCGATTGCCAAACTCTTTCACGAGCAATGATTCACTGATCTCACGACCAATATTCTCATCAATAAGAAAATGTTGTCCAAAGGATTTTTTAGCTTTCATGGCCGTAAAGATACGAGGAGTACACGGTAGACTATGCCAAAATGGAAAATAGATTTCAAAATTTGGGGTTTAATGACCTATTTGTATCTATATTCCTTTTGACAAATATACAAAATAGACTTAGTTTCCGCGTTTTGTTCATAGTACATTGTAGGGTTGCCACAATTATCAGATGACTGTAGCACATATAAGGTGCCATCGTCCGTTCTTGGATATAATACGTCAGGATATTTAGATTCTACACCTATCACAGTTGAATTAAACCACAAATCCATATCTAGGAAATCAATATTACCATAGATATATTTTTTGTGTTTCGGAATGTCTTTCAAGACACATCTACTTAAATCCTTTTTATTTGTCTCACTGTTTACCCTAGTCATTAGATACCCTCCTTTTTCCTTTTTAATCCCATATTCACTAATCCCAGTCTGACTATTTTCAGTATATCCAGTTAAGACCGCAGCATCGTAGTGGAAATTTATCTTTCTTTCCCACCTAACTCCTTCACTAACTGACACCAGTCTTCCGAGCTTATCGTAAATAAAGAGAGTTTTAAATTCCCAATCATTTCTTGATGCATAACTGTACAACCTTTCCTTCAAAAGACCAGTGGCATCATATAAATCAAGGTAAGCACGCCTTGGCTCTTTTAGGCTTAAGGTAGAATCGGTAGTTGAGTAATATTGATTGTCAGACCACTTGTTTTCATAGACATAGGTAAAAACTGAATCATATTTACACTGAGCTGCTGCACATTTATAACACATCGTTAGTATAACGATAGCAATCTTAGCATTTACTCTACCCACTACTTTACTTTAGATGTACATTTATTTCGAAGTCCTCCGTAGGATTTTAGTAGTGCTTTGGCAGTACCCACGGCTAGAGGTGACTCAATAAGCAAGGGCATCTTATTTGCATCATCGGTGACCCAAACATGCATCCGATTGCCATCCTTGAATACATTGCCTGTAACAAGATCTGGTATCACTTTGATGGTGTTAAAAGTTCCTACATCTTTAATATGATGATTTTTGGTTTTGCCCTCGTATCGTACTTTGATGGGATAAACGTTCTCATCAAACAAGATCCGTGTGGGCACATTCTCCCCTACTTTATAGGCATTGATGTCAATATTACGCATAAAATATAAGACTGACAATAAATCATGAGTACACTGCTGAACAGGAATGTATTTCTTAACAGCGGTAGCCTTTGTTCGGCCATTGTAACTTACGGCAGAAAGCTGATTTGTGTTGAATACCAGAGAGTCAAATTTTCTATAATTTCCTTCTTCGACGATACGTGTAAAATACTTAGGGAATAGTGTTTTCTTATCAATTACAGAATGGAAATAGTCCCTAACCCTGAAAAATGGATCATAACTCTTATAGGTCTTAGCATAGACTTTGACATCATATGTATCGGCATATTCTACTATCTTAAAATCAGCTTCACCAGCCGAAACCCATACAAACTCCCAATTGTAGTACGCTTTGTAAACCAAATGCTCCCCACCTTTGAATGCGCCATTAGACAAATCGCACTCGTGTGGAATATCGCTATTAGCATCTTTGATCTGTGCATTTATGAATAGTGCACCGACGCTAAGTAAAAGTATACTCGCAATAATATCTTTAGTCATATAGATAGATAACGATCGTGTGAGTCAAAAAATTTCATGAAAATACAGATCTATCATTAAATAAGTCTTAAATCAAGAATATTGCCCATTTCATAGCAGATTCGACATCGAGGCTCATATTTATCTTTTTCGCCAAGGACCACGATGTCCTTCTCTTTACTAAGTCGGTAGGAATGCGTCGCTAAATTGCCGCAATGTGGACAGATGGCGTGCACTTTGGTAATGTATTCGGCTACCGCCAAGAGCTGTGGTATGGGACCAAAAGGCAATCCTCTAAAATCCATATCCAATCCTGCCACGATAACCCTTGCACCTGTTATAGCCAGCTTTTGACATACATCTGGCAATCTATCATCAAAAAATTGTGCCTCATCTATACCCACAACATTGATATCTCTAACATGATCGAGGATTTCTAAACTTGACAATACAGGAATCGAATCCACCGCTCGCTCATCATGTGACACCACTTTTATAACATCATATCGAGTATCCTTAGACGGCTTGAAAACTTGTACTCGTTGGTTGGCGATCCGTGCTCGTTTGAGCCTACGAATGAGCTCCTCGGTCTTTCCCGAAAACATCGAACCGCAGATAACTTCTATCCATCCGCTGCGTTGCGATCTGAAACTAGGCTCTAAAAACATCTTTAAAGTTGAGATTGATTGATGCCACAAATAAAAGGCATTTAAGCCAAATTCTCTTTACAAATATGATATTTATTTATATCTGTTGACAATTTGGTTGAGAATATACATTTTTTGCAAGTAAGTGATTGCATTGGAAGCTTTCCAGAAATTTGGTACAATAATTGATATATTATAAATAATTGTAATATAATGGACAGTCATTTATTCCCGATAAAATAAAATGGAATTATTACCGTTATGGAATGGTATGGAATAGCATTTGCCTGTAGGCGAAAATATAATTACCATCTATTCTATATTCTATCACTTTTTAAATGACATCGCCATGACCACCTATTCAAAACAACATCAATCAATGGACATCCACCTTTTCAACAAAAATCTTGCAAAAATATCAATCATTTTGGATAGCCTCGACGAGGGTTCTCCATTGAGCCCGCTTGAGCGTGACCTACTACTTTCCTATATAAGAGATCTATATGATTTAGCGATTGACGGACAATCCATTATAAAATCTGTTGCTCCATCTGCACCAAAAGTAGCAGCAGTGCCCCAGCCACCAGTGAATGTTGCCGTTGAGAAACCTACGCCTATCGCTGCACCTGAACCAATGGTTGAGCCGGTACCAGTTGTTGTCGAATATGTGGCGCCCCTTGTTGTGGAGCCTGTCGCTCCGCCAGCACCTGCTCAGCGCAATGAGAACCTGGCAACACCTGAGCCATCAGCCCCACAAGCAAGTATGCAGGCTACGCCAGCGTTTAGTCTAGCAAGTCATCCGGCACTTGTAAGGGAACTATTCGATGAAGAAATTGCCCAAGATCTTTCCGAGAAATTATCACTGACGCCGATCAAAGATCTCACTAAGTCCATGGGTATCAACGAGCGAGTATTGATGTTGCAAGAACTTTTCGGAAACAATAAAGATCACTTTGCAGATACACTCCACCAACTCAACAATCTATCAGGTTACGACGAAGCGAAGCAATACATAGTTGAGCAATTAGTAATGAAATACGATTGGACTGCTGAAAAACGTGTGACCGCTGCCGAGCAATTTATTAAGCTAGTCCGAAGAAGGTATATGTAAGCAAAGGATCAAAGTCGTTTGTCTGCAAAGAATGATTTCATCAAAGCTGCACAAGCGTCATGCTGGATCCCAAATTCTAATTTTGTCTTCGGATGTAATAAATCTTTGCCGTACCTCATAAAGCCTTGTTTTTCATCGCTAGCTCCGTAAACCACTCGCGATATCTTAGACCAATACAAAGCCCCCGCGCACATGACGCATGGTTCTAATGTTACGAATAGGGTGCAGTCCTTCAAATATTTTGCACCTAAATGCTGAGAGGCTGTCGTAATAGCCATGATCTCTGCGTGTGCTGTCACATCATCCAATACTTGGGTTTGGTTATGGGCTCGTGCGATAATTTGTTTATTACAGACAACGATGGCTCCAACAGGTATCTCACCTGCTTCAGCTGCTTTTTCGGCTTCTTTGATAGCTTGCCCCATAAGATAATCATCACTATAAACTGTCAGCATACTTTGTAATTTGAAGGCGTAAAGATGATAAAAATAATTTCATGCGCCTGACATTGCCTTGCAAAAAGTATTTTGCGAAATAGTGTTTCATGTAAGCGTTCAAGCATTCTACATCCGAAGTTCTACCCGTTCCTCCACTCTTGCGCAGTTACCCCATACTCTTGTTTAAATACTTTGCCAAAGTAACTTGGATCATTAAAGCCACATTGCGCAGCTATATTGGCAATCGAGTGGTCGGTAGTCTTTAGTAATTCTTTTGCCTTTTGAAGTCTGATTATCTTAATAAATTGATTGGGTGAATGTCCAATTACTGCACTCAACTTGCGGTGAACTTGAGAGTAACTCATAAACAAGTTTTTGACGAGGTGATCAACGTTGAAAGATTCGTCACCTATATTTTTCTCAATTTCAAGACGAATTTTTTTGACAAATTCATTTTCCAAGACCGGAATTTCGATGTCGTCTAGCTGGTTGTTCGCTTCGGCGTTTTTATCAGTAGTCACATCAGGGATGGGTTGGTCTAGACCCACAAGTTTAGAATATACCTTTTGCAATAGCTTTCTCTGCTCTAGTAATTTCTTTATCCTGAGGAGCAATTCATCTTTATAAAATGGCTTCTCTAAGTATGCGTCCACACCATGCTCGATGCCTTCAAGTTTACTTTCCATATCTGCTTTGGCAGTAAGCATGATAATGGGAATGTGACTCGTACGTTCGTCATTACGTAGCATTCGGGTCATTTCGAAGCCATCCATATAGGGCATCATGACGTCAGTGATAATCAAATCAGGTGTGATCTCACATGCTATCTCAAAGCCTTCACGCCCATCTTTACCTACTGCCAGCTTATAATCAGGTAGACAACTAGCAGTATACGCGACTACGTCAGCGTTGTCTTCTACAAGTAAGATTAGGTGGTTTGTGGGCTTCTGGCGTTTTGGATTTTCAATATCGATAACTAGACTTTGATTTGACTTTTTCGAAGGGGTGATACTTTGATGAACTGGCGTATCACTCATACCTACTGCATCAAGGCTAATAGTCATAGGTATCGTTACGGTAAACTCTGTTCCATTTTTGGCCCCTACTGGTGGACTTTTAACATCTATTGTACCACCCATGAGTTGAACTAGCTCTTTGGTGAGTGCCAATCCGATACCTGTGCCTTCTGCTTTACGGGTATGACTAGTATCTACTTGGTAAAAACGATCAAATATATATGGGAGATGGTCATCTGTGATGCCCTTACCCGTATCTTTGATCTTGATGACAAGTATTTTTTTATTCTCAGCGTTATGCCGATCTACAGTACCAATTGAAATGTAAATATCTCCTTTTTCTGGTGTAAATTTTAACGCATTTGACAGAAGATTGGAAAGAATTTGGCGTAATTTTTCCGTATCATAAGCTGTGTGCAAAGTATCTAATGAAGAAAGATAATGCATTTTTTTGTTTTGGCTTTCGGCCATCGAGTGAAATGACTCTACGATATATCTCAAAAAATGGATGACATCGCCACCCACCATATGTAACTCCATTTTGCCTGCTTCGAGTTTTGACAGATCGAGCATCTCGTTAACAAGATCTAGTAAGTTTCTACCATTACGATCGATCATCTCGAGACCGTTCTCTAAATGTTCTTTTGGTGCGCCTTTTATTTGCTGCACCATACCCAAGATTACAGTCAATGGCGTACGGAATTCATGGGTGATATTGGTGTAAAGCTGCGTTTTTATATTATCCAGTTCTTTGATTCGCCTAGCTTCATTTTGTTCAACGATCAATTGCGACTCTATTTTGGATTGATTTAACCTATATTGTAGATACGTTCTTATCAAAAAGCCAAATAGTAAGGTATATGAGAGATAAGCCCACCAAGTCTTCCACCATGGCGGCAAAATATTGATTTGCAAAGCTGCTACATTTTCGCTCCAAATACCTTCACTGTTACTACCTTGCACTTTGAAAACATAATTTCCTTCAGGAAGATGTAAATATGTTGCAGAACGACGAGTGTTACTTAGGATCCAGTCCTTATCTATACCTATGAGCTGATAACGATATTTGTTTTGTAAAGGGTTAGAAAAATCTAATGATGCAAATTCAAGAGTGAGGATGTCTTGTAAATGGGTTAATGTAATGGATTTCGCTTTTTCAATATTTTCACTAAGAACACCTGTATTATCATTTGGTAAGACAATATTATTTTCTACAAGAATTTTTGTAATAAAGACATTTGGTATAAAACTAGATTGTAATACATCTTTAGGATTAAAAACGTTCAATCCATTGACACCTCCAAAAGCTAAGTTTCCGTTGGGTAGTTTTGCAAATGCACCTGTATTAAATTCATCATCCTGAAGTTCTTCTCTCTTCGTAAAATTACGAAAACTAATTTCAAGGTTAGGCTTATTTTTTTGAATAAGCGTGCAAAAAATTCCTTTATTGGTGCTACCCCAAATATTTCCTGATTGGTCATCAAGCAAGCCATAAACCACATTATCTGGTAAGCCATCTTTAGTGGAAAGGTGCAAGAAATCCCCAGTCAATTTATTTAAACGATTAATTCCACCACCTTTTGTAGATATCCATAAATATGTTTGAGGTTCATTTGGATCATCTAAAAAAGAAGTCACATGATCATAGCTAAGTGAATTTCTGTTTTTAAAGTCGTTATTGTACCACCTTACAACAGAAGATGAAATATTATCTCGTTTTAAATTAACTTTTGCAAAACCAGTTTCCGTACCAATCCAAAAAGTTTCATTTTTATCTTCGAGCAGCGCCGTAATGATGATTTTGTCACCACTTTGATTTATATTAAAACTATCTGATTTTTGCGTGATTGGATCAAACAAAGTAATCTGACCATCTAAGCCAGGAAACCACACAGAAGCACGTTTATCCTCTATAAATGGTTGTTTTTTACCGAATGTCTGCTTTGCATTTATATTTGGAAGTTCTACAAGTGTATTGGTCGTAGGTGTATATTTAAAATAACCTTTTTTGTCGCTTTTTATGTAAATATCTTTTGTTTTTGAAACAAGAATATTGTCTATCTGGCTCACCGATGGAATTTTACTAAATGCATTGACATCCACTACATTATCCGCTTTTAACTTCAACCAAGGATATCCGTAGTCGACACAATATATTTCACTTTCAGAATAAGGTTTGATCAGTCTGATGCTATTTCCTCTAGCTAAAGTTCTAAATATGCTTTTTTTGATCTTGTATTTCCTAAGACCATAGCCGACGGTGCCAGCCCACAAAATCCCTGACCTATCAATAATGAATGGATAAATGATTCTTGTATTTTTTTCAATAGGAAGTTTTTCTTTCCAACTTAGGGGTATACCATTTTCCCACCTACTGATATCGTAAAAATGTTGTTCCCTATGATGTAAATCCCAAAGGGTCTCATTTGGTCTGAATATAATATTACCTTCTGGTAATTTATCTGTATCAAATAAAGGCATTATGCTATTGCCATCATCCAAAAATAGGTTGTTATTGATGATGACACTTCCCTCCTCTGTTAGGTAGCCATTATTATATAATTTTCCATTGTTAATCGGGATGAAGCTCAAATTCTTATAGTCCAGTTCATATGTCGTGCCATCCATAGCTCCAATGACGACTCTATCATTTTTATCTTTACCAATGCCATATACTTCACTATTATTAGGCATGTTAAGTTTAATAATAAGCGGGGAAGAACCTTTACTAAAAAACTCTTCTGTTAAAGTAACAATATTTATTCCACGACCAACTGTCGCTATCAACATCCTGCCATCTGGCAATTCTTCTATCGCTCTAATATTATTTCCAGATATACTATTAGTGTTGGTCAAACTATTTTGCAACCTGTAAAAAACACCTTTAATTTTATCATAGATATTTAAGCCAGCATTTTCAGTAGTAGCCCAAATCCTACCTTTGCTATCTTCAAATAATCTTGAAATAGTATTGCTACTTAGACTTTGATCATTATATGGGTCATTTGAAAATACTTTAAACTCATAGCCATCATACCTGTTTAATCCATCTTTAGTGGCTATCCAAATAAATCCTTCCTTATCTTGTAAAATATCAAATACCATACCTTGCGACAATCCATCTGAAGTAGTGAGTGTCTCATACTTCAATTGGCCATAACTCATATGACTACATAGTATCCATAGTGCCAACCAAATGAATCGAAAAGAGCTGATATTCTTTGGGAAAATATTCATAGGGTAAAAATAGAGAAAGGACACCAAAGTCTTAGTTTAAAGTTTGTCTTTTTCATACTGAGATCTGAAAACGATCAGATTTTACTGTAAAAAGCGAGATTTCGCCTATATTATACGATATTTCTCCTATCTCCCACCCTTGTTTTGACCTTTACTTTGCAACATCCATTGTATCAAATAATTGGATCAGAAAAATTTCAAGTTTTCATCAATCATAGTGAAAGCCGAAAACCTTGTTAGAGTAGACGTAACACATCCAGCAAAGTTCCGGAATAGAAAACAGGGCGTTATGGATACAAACAATCTATGATCCTAAATATTGCCGATTGGACGGATTATTAGTAGGTGTTGCCCTTGCTGAATTGCACAACTATTTACCTTCGTTATTTTCTTGATTATCAAAAGATGCTAATGCCATTATTGTCAGTGGTTTATCAATATTAACAGTCCCTTATTTTTTATTCAACAACAGCATTGGCTTTGGCAGAAGTATGCCTATTACACCCTTCACAAAATAGGTACTTTCTAAAATGGATTTGCTATTCACAAAACCTTTCTATACCAGTCAGCCGTGGAGTTATTTCCTGTAGGAAATCATTCTAGTACCTACTTCAGATATTACAAACCCTAAACATTCTATCCTACATGCTTTACCTATCACCCATTTCTCCAATCCTGGGGTGTGATGCCAAATTCTTGTTTGAAAACTTTGGCGAAGTAACTCGGATCGCTGAAACCGCAATTCATCGAAATGTTAAGGATCGTATCCTCCGTTGTACTTAAGAGCTCTTTAGACTTTTGGAGGCGCAAGTGTCGTATAAATTGATTGGGTGGCATGCCAATGAGCGCATTGAGTTTCCGTTGCAATTGTGAATAAGACATAAATAGACTTCTAGCAAGTTGCTCTACACTGAAACTTTCATCGGATAGGTGCGCTTCTATCTCTAATGTTACCTTTTTAACAAATGCATTTTCTACCTGAGGCAATACAATATCATCATAATTAGTCTTTTCTTCGTTATTGGTAATTTCTTTTGACAAAGTTTGTAGCCCCAACTTGGAAGCATAGGCATTTTGCAAGATCATCCTTTGGTCTAGTAATTTGCGCACTCGCAACTTAAGTTCGTCGACATTAAATGGTTTTTCGAGATAAACTTCTGCACCATAATCTATGCCTTCGAGTTTAGAGTCCATATCCGCTTTGGCTGTAAGCATGATAATAGGAATATGGCTGGTACGCACATCAATACGCAGGTTTCGTGTCATTTCAAAACCATCCATAAATGGCATCATGACATCTGTAATGATTAGATCAGGAACTAGATCACGTGCTATATCCAAACCTTCCTGACCGTCTTTACCCACTGCCAATCGGTAATCTTGAAGACAGCTAGCAGTGTATGCCACTACGTCAGCGTTATCTTCTACCAATAGGATCAGTTCTTTATCTGGGTTAGTTTGGTTTTGAAAATCAATATGCCTAAATGGATCGTTATCGTCTATCTTTGATTTAACTACAAAAGCCTTTTGGATGGTTTCATCTTCGATATAATCTGTGATGATCTCTAGTGGTAAGATGACTGTAAACTCTGTACCTTTTTTTGATCCTGTTGGTGGGCTTTTGACTGAAATGTGTCCGGCCATGAGTTGTACCAGTTCTTTAGTCAATGCAAGTCCTATGCCAGTACCTTCAGCGTGTCGGGTGTGTGTACTGTCAGCTTGGTAGAATCTATCAAAAATATGGTGTTGCTGGCTTTCAGGTATACCACGGCCTGTATCTTTGACTTTGATACAGAGCTGATTCTTGTTTTCTTGGGAAATGGATAGATAAATGTCTCCTTTTTTGGATGTAAATTTCAATGCATTGGATAGTAAATTGGATACGATCTGTCGTATTTTCTCTTGATCATATTGTGCGTACATCGTGTCGATTGAAGAGAGATAATGCATTTTTTTGTCTTGACTTTCTGCCACCGAATGGAATGACTCTACAATATATCTGATAAAATTAATCACATCACCTTGTGTAAGATTTAATTCCATTTTGCCCGCTTCCAGCTTTGATAAATCCAACATTTCATTTACCAACCGCAAAAGATTATTGCCGTTTCGTTCGATCATGTCCAAACCGTTGTCTAAGTGATCGGCGGCGGAACGCCTTATGTGCTGCACCATACCTAGGATAACTGTTAGTGGCGTTCTAAATTCATGAGTGATATTAGTGTATAGATCCGTTTTGACCTTATCGAGTTCTTTGACACGATGGTTTTCGTTTTGTTCAAATTGCAGTTGAGTTGCCATTTTGTTCTGCTCGAGTTTATATCTGTAATATGCTCGAATACCTAAGCCAAGTAATATCACATAAAATAAATAGGCATACCATGATGCATACCATGGAGGCAAAATTATGATCTTTAATGCTCTGACTTTATCATTCCATATTCCTAAGCTATTGCTGCCTTGTACTTTGAACGTGTAAGAACCAGCTGGCAAGTGGGAATAAGTGACACTTCTTCTTTTGCCTATTTCCAACCAATCTTCGTCAATACCATCTAGTTTGTACCTGTATTTTATTTGTTCAGGCGCTCTGAAATCCAAAGACGAAAACTCGATGGTAAATACATCCTGAATATGATTCAAGGTAATGGATGGTGTAAATTCGATGGCTTGGAAAAGGATATTACTATTATCAAAGGGTTTTATAACTTGATTGCCCACGATGAGTTTTGTAATAAATATATTGGGCATAATGGTATCAATCAAAATTTCTTTTGGGTCGAAAACATTAATTCCATTGATGCCTCCGAAGGCCAGGTGGCCGTTAGGTAGCTTAGCATAGGCATCTGTATTGAACTCAGCCGCTTGAAGTCCTGCTGCTTCAGTAAAGTGTCGGATTTCAAAATTGCTTTTGCGATTGGCACTATTCAATATACAGAAAAGGCCATTATTGGTACTTCCCCAGATATTGCCTTTTTCGTCATCCAAAATGCCATAAACGGTATTGTCACACAAGCCTTGATTCACAGTAATATGTCTGATCTTGCCTGATGATTTTTCCATGAGATTGAGGCCACCGCCTTTGGTACCTATCCACAATAAATCATGATCTACAGGATCGTCAAGAAAGGTGCTTATATTATTACTATTAAGCGAGGTTTTATTATTTGGGTCATTGCTATACCATGTAATTTTAGGAGCCGTAGTTAAAATATTTTTAGACTCAATTTTTGCAAATCCTTCCATAGTACCCATCCATACAATACCATTATGGTCATTATATTGCGTCGTTGTGGGAGTATTTTTTTTGGTGTTGTATTCTTTGTAAGTACCACTTTTTGGATCAAAAACTAAATAATATCCATTCAATCCTCCAAACCACAATCGACCATTCTGATCTTCAATAATATGTTGTGGATAGTCGTAATTACCTTCGAGATCAAATGTATAGATTTTGCTTAGTTTTGTGGTAGGGTTGATTTGTTGTAATGAAGTAATCGTTTTTGAATTGACATCCGTTCTTTCAGTCAACCATAGATCCCCAGTTTTGGCAATAAAATAATCTAGTGATAGTCCGCGTTTAAACTCCCAGATATTGTCTGTCAAATTACCTTTCGTATCGATCTTAAAATGTCCGTACCATGCATGTACATGCAGGTTGTTTTGGGGATCTGCAATGATTTTTCTGATACTTTTATTTGGAGCGATGTGGTTGAATTTTTCGGATTCAAACGAATATTTCCGCACGCCAAAGCCATTGAGACCTAACCAAACCAAGCCGGTTCTGTCTTTAAATATTTTGTTACAATAAACATTTTGATCGCTAGCAATGATATGCTTTTCAGGGTCGATTGGTTTGCCTTTTTGCCACGTAGAGATATCAAAAATCTCAAGGAAACCAAGATTGTTATTAGACCGCCACAACCTTCCATTGTCTTCCGTTAAAACATATCCTGTATGACCGTTAAACATAGGCTTGGTAAATGTTGGGTAAACATTGATGCCGTCAAACAAACTTATATATTCATCACCAAACCAAACACTACCATCTTCATTTTTTATAATTTGGTTACCCGACACGTTGTCTACTTTTTGCAATTCGAATTGGTCAGTTTTCGCATTAAAACGGTATAGGTTATTATCACATTTGTACCATGTAATATTTTTTGAATCGGTGTATGTTACTTCATTATAGTAATTAGCAGCGTTAAAGGAATTTTTGGGTTTATTGATGTGTTCAATTTTTATACCACCTTCATCCTCGAAAAAATCTTCTGGAAGGGTGACTATATCAAAGGTTATATTAGACGTATTGATTAAAAAACGACCGTCAGAGAGTTCTGTGATTTGATCATCTGCTACATTGCCGCTAAGGCTATTTGGATTTTTAGCATCGTGATACAGCTTGTAAAATCTTTCTGTTTTTTTGTTGAAAATATTGAGTCCATGATCACTGCCGATCCAAATGCGACCTTTACTATCTTCATAAAGAAATAAAATATTGTTGCTCGTAATAGAATATGGGTCAAAAGCGTCGTGGCTGTATACTTTGAATGAGTAACCGTCATAGCGATTGAGTCCAGCTTTGGTAGTCATCCAGAGGAAACCATCCTTACACTGTAAGATGTCCCAGATATACCCTTGGGAGAGACCCTGGGCAGTGGATAGGGTTTCGTATTTGAACTGACCGAATGTAGTACCGCTGATCAACATTGTGAATATGGTAATACAACGAGCAAGGGATTTGAGATATGTGGGACGAAAGATCATGAACTAAAGATACATCAAGTTAAAGTGAAATATTACCAAAAAAGGAACCAAAAATGATTAACGCGCCGCAAAATGCTCAGAATTTACGGTATATGCTCAGAAATTACGGTTTGAATGCGAGAAATGTATGGTTTTTTGCGAGAAACGTCTTAGCTACGTGGAAGGTCTCGCCTTTATCTTTGCAGTATCAATTTTTCAAATATTAAACATAAATATCTATCATTATTTAACCAACAAAATTTTTTTAAAATGAAAATTAACAAATTTCTTTCAACATTGGTAATCATCATTGCCTTATTTTCAACATCGGCTATTATCAAAGCCCAAACAGCACCTGCCCCTTATGGTATAGTAAGTTTTATAAAAACTTTACCAAACATGAATGAGAGTTTTCTGATAGACATGAAAACATCAAAGAAATTGGCCAATGGAAGAGTTGCGAATAAGAACATCAATTCTTGGCAACTATATCGCAGAGCAATGCCAACGGGTAGCAGTATGGATCATAATTATTTTACCCTTGCGGTATATCCAAGTGGAGTAGAAATGAAAGCAGAAGGCGCCAATGATGCTGTCATCAAAGGAATGAGTGCAAAAGATATTGCTGATTTCTACACATCCGTTGGCAATACAAGGACAGTAGTAGCCAATGATTGTATAACTTACAAAATGGGTGTTGGATCTAAGATGCTACCTGGCGAATACGTACAAATAAACAGTAACAATGTAAAAACTGGAAAGGGTGCAGACTATGAAAAACAATTGGAATCTTATAAGCTTGTGCTTGAAGAGGCTATAAAAGCTGGAAAGCTAAAAGGATTCAATGTTTGGGAACGCACCTATAAGACTAATGTCAATGGAGAAATTGATTATTTTGTTAGTTTTAGCTTTGCTACCTTAGACCAAGCATTATCATGGGCAAGTGGAAAAACTAATGTGAGAGATGAGTACAAAAAAGTATTTCCTAAGGATGACATAGCTATTTGGAGTGCCAAGTTTAGTGAACTGAGAGATGTAGTATCGCAAGGGCTTTATGAATTGGTGGATATTACGGATTAAGAATCATACCATGTTTTGTTAGCTGTCAGGTTTTGCCATAAGGTGAAACCTGACAGTTTTTTTTTGTTAGCTTTTTACGTTCTTTTATTCTGTAAAGGCTAAAAACTATCATCAACATCGAAATTAACCGAAAATGCTCAGAATTTACGGTAAGAATGCGAGATTTCTCCTATATTTTGCGAGATTTCTACTATCTCCAATCCTTGTTCTGCCCATACCTTTGTATTATCAATTACTCAAAAATAAACTTAATAAACAATCATTATTTAACCAACAAAAAAAATCTTTTACAATGAAGACATTTTCTTTAACAATCATGGTAGTTGCCTTAACTACATTGTTTTCTTTCAACGAGTGTCAAGCACAAGGCCCTTATGGTGAAGTAAATTATATCAAAACTTTACCCAATATGAATGAGAGTTTTCTGATCGACATGAAAACATCAAGAAAGCTTGCAGATGCAAGAGTTGCTAATAAGACCATCAATTCGTGGCAGCTATACCGTAGAACATATCCACGAGGTAGCAGTATGGATTTTAATTATGCTACGCTTTCAGTATTTCCTAGCGGTATCGAAATGAAAGCAGAAGGTACTTGGGATACAGGTTTCAAAGCAATGAGTGTGAAGGAAGCATCTGACTTTTTTACATCATTGAACAATGTAAGAACTACTGTAGCCACCGATCTTTATACCTATAAGTGGGGTGTTGGAGCTAAGATTATTCCAGGCGAATATGTGCAAATAAATCTTTTAGATGTCAAAAAGGGCAGCGGTGCAGCTTATGAAAAATTATTGGAAACTTTGAAGCCAGTGCTTGAAGAGTGTATAAAAGCAGGGGAACTAAAAGGATTTAATGTATGGAAACGAACCTATGCTACCAATATCAGTGAAAGTAACTATTCAGTTAGCTTTACCTTTACTACCGTAGACCAGGCATTGTCATGGGCAAGTGGAAAAACAGGTATGGGAGATGAGTACAAAAAAGTATATCCTAAGGATGATATCGCCAATTTTACCACTAAGTTGAATGAACTGAGAGATATGGTTTCTCAAGAAGTATGGGAGCTAGTAGATATAACAGACTAAAAAATATAAAATATATGCTTTGTGTTATCTCAAGCAACTATTCTTAATACCCAGGCGAAGCCGAAAACCTTATTAGAGTAGGCATTACACCAAAAAATCTTTTATTATGAAAACCAATTTTAGTTTAAAAACCAAAAACCTTCTTTTTATTCTTTTGATGCTTCCTATCATAGGCTTCGGACAGGTAAAAAACGTCATTTCCACACAGAGAATTTTTCCCAAAGTGGACAAAGTGATGGAATTTGAAAAAGCACTCGCAGCACATGCCCAAAAGTATCACACTGGTGAACATCATTGGCGAGTATTCCAAATCCAATCTGGTCCCGACGCAGGTGGATATCATATCACCGAGGGCCCTACTAGCTGGGCTGCTGAAGACACGAGAGGCGATCTAGGGGCTGAGCACATGATGGACTGGCACAAAAACGTAGCTATCCACTTGACAGATAGGAGTTCAGCTGGATATTCTGTGTACCAAGACTCTCTTAGTACGGTAGCACTGGGTGCGTTTACGGAGAAAATCCAGATAACGCATATCTATCCTAAGCTTGGCAAAGACTATAAAGTCGAACAAATGCTTAAAGAATTGAGAAAAGCTTGGAAAGCTGATAACATAACGATGGCCGTTTATGCATCTAATGCATCAGGTCCTGGACAATACACACTTACCAGAAGATTTCAACAAGGATTAAAAGAGAAAGCAGTAGGATATCGCAAACCATTCAAAGGTACCTATGAGTCAGTCAATGGCGAAGGATCATGGGAAGAGTACCTAGACAATGCTAGCGAGTACATCAACGACAGCTGGAGCGAACTTTTATTCATGCGTAAGGACTTAAGTTCTAAATAAAGATAATTGTTTTGTTAGTATAATATCTCTCCATCAAGGACTTTATGCCGGGTGGGGAGATTTATCAAAATAGACTAAACATGACGTTTTCTCAAAAACGTACCGCATAATTCCTATTCAAAAACCATAAAGGAAGAGTCTAGCAGCAGGCTCTTCCTTTTTAAAAATGAGAAAATACATTCTCTGTACTCTCTCATTTTTTTTAATTAAATAACAAAACGCGGGGCTTGCAGAAACCCGTGCGCACGGCAATCGTATTCACATTTGCTTTTGTTAATTTTTGTTGGCTTGTTGATTTACCAATAGCGCATCTGATGATAAGTACTTTTGAAGAGAGAAAGGTACAACCATGGTTTGGTTATCATGGGCGATAGCACTGCTGAGTACAGAAATTGTTTTGGGCTGGAAAAAGAAATAACAACACGGGTAAGCGAAAACCGATCTGAGTAGGCAATAAAATACATTGAGAAGTAACATGAGCCAAATTTGCAGATCAACTTGCTTTTGTGATATAGCAATGCGGGCATCTTGATTTTCAATTAAAAAATATTATCACGAAAAGGAACTAAATACATCTTTGGTACTCCTGCGCTTTGTTGTTGAAACAGTGATAATGTCGATCTAATCTTTATCAACATCAGAAATGATTGAGATCATCTTGTATTTAATAATTTTGTCTAATTTTACTAAAATTTTTTAGTATGATGGAATATAATTTAACAAATGCTTCTGATCGCAGATTTGAAGAATTGCAGGATGCGCTTGCTGAACAGTATGCAGAAGTTTTCAATGATAGGCTGGCGCGACGTGCCGTTGTAGTAATTCCGAGCCTTACACTGGACCAGCAAATTCTATCTAGGGTGAAAGGTCATTATTACTACGAAGAGAGAATGTTGTGTATGTTGTTATTACTGAAAATGCCAGAAACTTTTCTCACCTTTATCACTAGTGTTCCCATAGCACCCATCATCATAGACTATTATTTGCATATGCTACCTGGTATCATAGCTGAGCATGCCAGAAAACGTTTAACATTACTGAGTTGTTATGATGCAGGAAATGTATCATTAACTGAAAAAATATTAAAACGTCCGAGACTCATACAGAGGATAAAAAAGAGTATTCCTGCTGAATATCCAGCACATCTTGTATTTTTTAATGTAACAGAATTTGAAAAAACACTAGCGCTAAATTTAAATCTACCGATTTATGGATGCGATCCCGCTTTAAATTATTTAGGTACAAAAAGCGGCTGCAGAACTTTATTTAAGGAATTAAACATCCTTCTCCCGAAAGGAATAGAATACCTTGAAAATGAAGATGATATCATAAAAGCATTGTATCATTTAAAAGTTGAAAACCCCCACGTCCACAAGGCTGTAATCAAAATTAATGATGGATTTTCGGGTGATGGCAATGCCATCTTTTCCTACGATGGAGCTCCTGCTGATCCATCGATACTGGAGTCGTGGGTAAGAGAAAATATCATCCTGAAAACTAAAATTGTAGCGGAAAATGTTAGATACGACCAGTATCTAAAGAAATTTATTAGTTTTGGCGGTATTGTCGAAGAATTTATTGTCGGCGAGATCCTTACATCACCGTCTGTGCAATGCAGAATTGATCCATTGGGAGAAATATGCATCATCTCTACCCACGATCAATGTCTAGGCGGAGAAAGCGGTCAGGTATTTTTGGGAGCCACATTTCCTGCTAACAAAGATTATGCCGTAGAATTGGGCAATATTTGCCGGGAAATAGCCACCAAAATGTCATCTCTGGGCGTCTTGGGTAGATTTGGAATTGACTTTATGAGTGTGCTTAAAAACGATGTTTGGACGCATTATGCTATTGAAATAAATCTCAGAAAAGGGGGGACTACGCATCCATACCTTATGTTGCAGTTTCTCACTAATGGTGTATATGACGAAAGTAATGGCTCATTTATTCTACCAGACGGAACGGAAAGATTTTATTTTGCAACCGATAATCTACAGAACGATCAATATAAAGGTTTGACTCCGCTAGATCTTATAGATATTGCTATGTACAATGGCTTACACTATGACAATTCAAAAGAAGAAGGAGTTATGTTCCACCTGATTAGTGCATTATCTCAATATGGCAAATTAGGTCTAGTAAGTATCGGAAGAACGATGGAAAGTGCCACTGATTATTACAATAAAGTTCTTGAAGTATTAGACAGAGAGACAAGCTCATAAAGAAAAATGGTGGTAGATTTGTTTGTAAAATAAAGCACATTCGCCACTATTTACATATTGAGCGGTATAAAACATGTAATCGGCTCATTATTGTAGTAGATGCGCCAACTATCAAGTAAATATGGGATGAAAAGACCTAATTTTTTAACGAAAAAACAAATTCAAAAATGAAAAAAGAATCCCTTTTCATCATTCTTACTTCTGTTTCAACTTTGTTGCTAGCCCAGCAAACTTCTACCAAAGACCAGCAAGATGCAAAATATACTGTGGTGAATTTTTTTGAAGCTATCTCGAACCATGATTCAGTCAGCCTGAAAACTTATTCTACCACTGATATCTCCTTGTACGAATATGGACAGGTATGGAATTTAGATTCGCTTATCAAGAAAGCAATCACAATGAATAAGGCAACAGATTTTAAGCGTACCAATACTTTTGATTTCATCAAAACCAGAACAGATAAAAAAACGGCATGGGTTACGTATCGGCTTAGTTCAGCAATAACCAAGGACGGAAATCAAGCAACGGTGCATTGGCTGGAAACCGCAATTTTAGCAAAAGAAAAAAAAAGGTGGAAGGTAAAACACCTTCACTCAACGTTAATCAAACGAAGTTAAAAAATCAACCTAACTGAATTGCCCATTGCTACCAATCAATATTTTTTCAATTTTTTAATCAAAAAATCAATTATCCAAATGAGAAGAAATAACATTTTCCTGCTCTTTATCCTCATCCCTTTTGCCGTTTTATCCCAAAATCCCAGGGCCCGAGACATCGGAATTCCGTTCAACGGTACTACTGGTAAATATAATGCCATAACCGATGTCAAAGGTGTGGAAGTTGGATATAGTACTATTATTGCAGGCCAAGGCCAAAACGTAAGAGGTAAAGGACCCATCAGAACAGGTGTTACAGCTATATTGCCGAGGGGCAGAAACAACAACCCCGTTTTTGCCAATTGGTATTCGTTAAATGGCAACGGCGAAATGACAGGCACCACGTGGATAACAGAATCAGGGTTTCTAGAAGGCCCCATTATGATAACCAATACCAACAGCGTGGGTGTGGTAAGGGATGCCGTGTTAAAATGGTATGTGAAAACGGGCTGGTACAATGAAGACTTTTGGTACACCTATCCTGTGGTAGCAGAAACCTATGATGGTTTTTTAAATGATATTTATGGTTTCCATGTAAAGGAAGAAAATGCTTATGAAGCACTAGACAGTGCCAAACCGGGATATTTACAAGAAGGAAATGTGGGTGGCGGCACAGGAATGATGTGTTTGGGCTTTAAGGGTGGCACAGGTACTTCTTCTAGAGTTGTAAAAGTTAAAGACTCTACTTACACGGTTGGGGTTTTGGTACAATCAAATTTTGGAGGTAAAAAGAATTTTACAATTGCCGGTGTTCCTATCGGAAAGGAATTAAAAGATACGATGAACTACGAATTTAAAGCTCCGCCATCTTATCAATTAGGAGATGGTTCCATTATAGTAGTAGTGGCTACTGATGCTCCTTTACTGCCCCATCAACTTAAAAGAATTGCCACAAGAGTTCCATTGGGAATAGGTATCGTTGGAGGCCGTGGTGAAAACGGTTCCGGTGATATTTTTATTGCATTTTCCACTGCAAACCCATCCGCTTTTCAGCGAGAAAATTTCACAAAATTGGCCGAATTGCCCAATGATTTAATCAACCCTTTATTTGATGCGACTGTGCAGGCGGTTGAAGAAGCCATTATTAATGCTATGGTTGCGGCTGAAACTATGGAAGGCATTAATGGAAACAAAGCTTATGGTCTCCCGCATAAATTAGTCATAGATTTGTTAAAAAAATACAATAGAATAAAGTGACGTGTTGAGCTTAAAAAATTAAAAAAAAGATCGCAGATATTATTGAAAATTAGCATATTAGTGCATTGTCAACGACCTTGAATATGCCAATTATGCACGATCTGAAGGCTACATGCGACAAAGTTAAAGAATACCTACGAGCCTATGCCATAGATTATTTTGCTTTTGGTGAGAATACGAGATTGCATCATCGACCAAAAAATTACCTATTTTTGATGTTTATTCAGTATCGCAAATTTATTAATCTACTATAAATAAAAAAATGAGTTTTTTAGTTTTTTTGGATTAATTTTACAAACTGTTTAGTTGTTTTTGGATTAATTGCTTAACATGTTTAGCTATTTCAGGACGACATAAATCGTTATCCGGTCCCATAGATAGTGCGTCATTTTTCCGAGGTTGTCCCGACGTTGTCCCGACGTTGCCCCGTAGCTCACCCGTAGTTCACCCGTATGCAACCCGTATGCAACCCGTAGCTCACCCGTATACAACTCGTACACAACTCGTACACAACCCGTATACAACTCGTACATAACCCGTACATAACCCGCGGTTTGCATAAGACAACCACATGATGTCTAGGGATTGTGTAGAATTTTGTGTTTAGCAAGAAATCTGGATAAAAATGATACACAAGATGGCCGTTAAGAAAAGCCATACGAAATGGCTTTAAGGGCCTGAACCACGAACAACTGGCTCGTGGCGTTTTCTATGGTTTAAACAAGTATTAATTTATTTTTTTTTAATGTATAACTGATTTTTTTTATGTTGATAAAATTGGTTGTATAAAGTCTATTCACAGATTTATCCACATTTTGCGGATTAGGCTGCAAATGAAAACGAATAATCCGCAATGTACTTGGTTTTATTTTTGATGCACGCAAACATTGTTTTTACTATTTTATTCCTTACATTGTTAAGGGCGAGCATTTTATTCTTCTTATCCACTGCCACTTTTCTTTGGTAATATACTGCGAAAGCATTTTTGCCACTAATACTGGCAACAGCTCCAAGATGCAGCAGCGTTTTTAATGCTTTATTTGCAATAGGAGAAATCTTGTCCTTTCCTTTATAACTCCCTGACTCCTTGCCAAATGGTACTACGCCACAATAACTACCTAATGCTTTGGCTGAATGAAACTTTGTAAAATTATTAGTAGCACATATGAATGCTACTGCTACAATTTTACCTACCCCAGGGACTGATTGAGCGATCTTATAATTTTCATTTATTGACTCATCGCTTTTTATTAACTCCAGCATTTGGACTTCAATTTTCTCAATAGCTTCATCTAATTCATTCACTACTGGCTTTTTTATTTTTTCAGACTTTTTTAGAAGTTCTTTACTTTGAAATTTTTTATTATCATCCTTAGCTTGTGTTAGTTGTGCTTTGATCCTTACCATTTGGGCTCTTAAAGTATTCAAACCCTTGAGTTCAGATAGTGTCTGATCACACAAGGTATAAGGCTTCAATTTGTCGGCAAATCTTACCCCATAATCTGCTATACGTCGAGCATCAATTTTGTCATTTTTACCGCGACTGATCCCAGTGCTATTTTTGATTTCGAGTCCAGCAACAACATACATTGCTACCTTATGTCCAGCCAAGCATTCAACAAGAAGATTGCCATAAATACCCGTATGCTCCATGATAAATTCAAGAGAATATTCAGCCTTCTTTTCTTTGGCTATGCTTTTAACTAATGATTGAACTTCCTTTATAAATTTGTTGAGAGCAGAAGTTGTATTCTCTACTTCTCTTTCAAGAGGAAAGTCGTTTACAAAACGTAGAGCAAAATTGATTTTGTCTTTTGAAATGTCGGCAACGACGATAAACTTAAACATGATAATAACGGTTTTAAGAATTAATAAATTTTACGAACGAGTTGAGATAAAAGGTGAAGGACGATTACCTTGTTAATGGGTTTTACCCTAATTTTCTATCTGTCTTTTTAACCTTTTGAGCAAAGTGTGGATTAAAACGCCGCTTAAGGTTTACTTAGTAGGCAGTATAATTTGCCACACTTTGTCTCAACTTTTCCACAAAATTAACACTTTTCAACACCCCCTAGAACCCCCATTGTAATACATAATAATAATCATAATATGATTAATTTATTTAAAATGCAAATCTAAAGGTAGGCAGTTGTTCATGAGGCCTTTTCACGTTGACTACATAAAAATGCGTCGTACTGAGCTTGTCGAAGTAAGAACGATGACAAATATGAAGTCAGATTTTCATAAAGTTCACCCCGTTGCTTGTCAAGCTATGGGATTCATTTCTAATGCGTATTCTGGGTTCAAGAATACCTACAAACATTTACCAAAGCTCATTTTGTTTATGGCGAGAATACTCGGACGTATCCAAATTCACCAAAATGATTAAAACAAGCAAGCAATTAGTCAATTTACTCACTGGAAATCTTGTCAACAAAGCCAACTATGCTTTCGCAGATTAATGGCTCAACACGCTCAAATGATCATATTTAAGTAACCCTTTATGAAACAGAAGTGAAATAAGTTGCTATTTCTCGAAAGGCAAAATTGATGAATGCAGGCACGTGTTGGCATTAATTTGCTAAAAGGACAGCCATAGAATTAGTTAAATCATGGCGGGAGCATCGATGGGTATGCTTATCTATTTCAGCTTATTGTTGATAATATTTGATTAAAAGGGTTACTTTTATGTTAAAATCAATTGTTCGTAAATGAATCGAGTATGTGAGCAATACAACTTTTGAATATTAAATATAATGCATTGAACAACCAATCTAAAAGTAAATATCTAAATGTCATTTTCGAATATGAAACAATCGCCAAAAATTACTGCTAGTAAGCGATGTATTTTTCATTTTTTGATACTATTAATATTTGCTTGTCCTTTTCAGTTGAAATCCTATTCAAAATCTATTCTTAAAGCCGAATTTGACGCTCAACAGAATAAAAATGCGAGTGTAGATAGCTTAATAATCTTGTATCGTGCTATGAATACCAAGGATAAAGCAGCGCGTTACGCTTTTATGATAGGTGAACACTATTGGTTTCAACGCCAGACACCAGAAGCGGAAACATGGCTTTTGGCGTCATTGAAAAATGAATCGGTTCCCAACAATTCGAATGATGTGGTCAACACTTGTAGTCTCCTGGCTAATCTATATCATCACACTGGTAAATTTGAAAAGGCATCATATTATGCGTCTCTGGCCACAGAAAAGATCGGATTAATAACTAATAAAAGGCTTTTAGGTAACATATATGAAATAAAAGGTAGAATTAATCACTCGATAGGGAAATCTGAACAATCCTTAAGATATTTTATGAAAGCTGATAGCGTAAATACCATTTCGCCTTATGCTGAGATAAGACAATTGAGTGTTTACGTAAAACTTATCATTGCCGATTGTTTCGAAGGGCAAGGTCAGCGAGCAAAAGCTAAAGAATATTTGGATAATGCATATTGCGATGCACTAGAGTTTAACAATGATACTCAAAAAAATGTATGCTTACAAGCACTCGCTACATGGTACATTCAAGATGGAAAACTGGAAAAAGCTGAAGGAATTTACAAAGATCAGATCAAGATCATAAAAAGTCCTTCTGCCTTATTATATTCGTATCAAGGACTTGGTAACATTAGTTTTTTGCAGAAGAAATATGATGACGCAATAATAAATTTTAAGAAGACCATCAGTATTGCTAAATCTACTAATGAGTTGTACATGCTGGACGTTTTTTATGGTGACTTATCGAAGAGCTATTATGCACAAAATGATCTTAGATTAGCTAGCATTTACATTGACTCGAGTATCTTTCATAAAGGAAGCAATTTAAGTAATAAGTTATCAGCCTATCATCTTAAAGCTAAAATTTTAGCATCTTTGAAGGATTACAAAGGCTCCTATGAAGCGCTATATACCAGAAATACTATACAAGATAGTTTGAATCGGCGAAATGTTGCGGAATTGACTAACAAGTTAGATGCTGCCTATAAAGCCAAAGAGAAAGATGAAACAATAAGTCGTTTAGAAGACGATAATAACTTAGCTAGAGAAGTCAATTATAAAGATAGGATTATAAAGTATTTGCTATCGATAATTCTATTGCTAATTGCCGCATCATTTATGATCACGATAAGGCAAATGAAAAGAAGAAAGTTAATTGATGAGCAAAATGCAATCATGGCAGAGCAAAGTCGCATCAGCGCTGACCTTCATGACGATATTGGATCTACCCTGAGCAGTATTTCTATCTATTCTGAACTAGCTAGCAAATTTTACACTTCTGAACCAGTGAAGGCCCAAGACATGATTCAAAAGATTTCAGGGCATAGTAGAGACTTAATGGAGCGAATGGAAGATATAATATGGAGTTTGAAGAGCGTCGATCAAGAATCTATCTCCATAAAAAACAGAATTACTCAATATACTAAGGATTCATTTGCGGAAAGTACTATATCCATTGATATTGAAATAGATGATATGGTAAACGTCATAATGATTTCAAACAAAATGCGAAAAAATCTATTGTTGGTTTCCAAAGAAGCTTTACACAATATCGCTAAGTATAGTAATGCAACTGCTATGAAAATATCTATGGGTGTTGACAACAATACTATTGCTTTTGAAATCAGCGATAATGGAGTAGGTTTCGACAGCGCTAACTCAAAGAAAGGAAATGGACTAATTAATATCAAGAAAAGGATTATTGAAATGAACGGAAATGTTGAAATTATTTCGTCATTAGGTCATGGGGTTAAAATAAAGGGCAATCTTCCCCTACCTAGTATTAGCTATAAATCCAAGTAATTTACTACTATCTAGACAAGCTATTTGTCATTTTTTCATAGGAATGCCTGCTTTGGGTTGTTGCACACTTATATGCCTAAGCATCTGATTGCTATCAGTGTACCCAATTATATATGTCTATATTTAGCTATTGTACACCTATCCAAAAGACTCCACCTTTGCAATATAATTACAAACATTAATTCGAAAATACCTTTATATCATGATCCGAAATACCAAAATTGTTCATATCACTTTCATTTTTTTCATTTCATCATTCATTCTCAAGGCGCAAGTAAATAATCAGAATAATGGAGACGCTAAAAGACTTTCTCCATCTGAATTTAGCATACCGGCATCTCCCGTATTTGATTTGATGGGAGTGACGCCTTCACAAGTGGTTAGATCAAATGATATTAGAGATTTCAAAGTTGATTGGGCATTTAAATCGTGGAGTTTAAGCCCAAATATTGCACTACAATCACAACCAATATGGGAGATGCTATACAATCGGAGAGATATCAAGAAATATCAGAACGCGCCTGCTTGGAAAAGAAAATTGTCAAGTTTAGATCTATCAGCGGGAACCGTACTTGATGAAAATAGAGATAGACGGATTGGCTTTGCGTCCAAAATAAATTTGTTTAAAGAGAAGGACCCATTACTTGAAAGAGATTATTATCAGGATATCGAAAAATCACTGACAGACGATAGAAAAGAAATTGAAGAGGAACTTAAGCTTTTGAAAAAAGGGCTGGACACCATGTCTAATATTTTACTTAAACCTGAGATAAGGAAACAAATAGAAAATTTGGAAGTAGAATTATTGTCGTTCAATAGTCGAAGACAGAGTTTAATCAATGAGCGAGCACTGACAATTATTGCAGAACACTGGAATTCTTCTTGGGTTGATGTAGGTTATGGAGCGATAAATTCTTATGTAACTGACTCTACTGGTGGACTTGCATCTTTAAGACTTAATAGATCCACTGCAAATGGGCTTTGGATTAATGCTGGAAAAGGAATAGGTAAAAATCTACTGTTGAGCGCATTAATAAGAGTACATAGATATGATGAGGAAGTTAATTTTAGCATTTTCGATAACAACGGTGCTCAGTTTGATACACTCTCTATTGCTGGAAACAACATTGTGACCTTTGGTTCCAACCTTAGATATGGAAGTCCTTTTTATACTTTTTTTGTAGAGTATATATACGAGAGACGATCCCTTAAAACTCCTTTCGAAGCTATCAAAGAAGTATTTATAACGCCTGATAATTTTGAGATCGCACCTGAAACTGTCAATTGGACAATCGTTCATCCTTATCGATTTAATTTCGGAGGTGATTGGCGCATAAATAAGAATTTGAGTTTAAATTTTAGTATGCAAACAATTTTTGACAAAGCACTAAAATTAAAGACCTTTTTACCCGTTGTTTCCATATCCTGCATGATGCGATAGACATGTAACATACTTTGAAAAATTATAATCAATTAACATATTTTCAGATCCTAAACAATAATAAAATGCACAATCTATTAAGACATATCATATTAATATTCATTTTTCAAACATTGCTTATTACAATCACTTTTAGCCAGCAGATATCTTCCGAACAAATAAAAGAAAGGCTAAAAAAAGCTACAATCACCATCCGTCGAGATTACGGCACTAAGAAAACTGTTTGTGGTTTTTTTATCGCTGATCAAATCCTGCTAACTAGTGTTAATGCTTTACAGGGGTTTGATCCAGTAAAATTGTTGCTTGAAAAAGATATTTACTCTCATTTCGCTAACTACACCGACATAACTCCTACCGAACTCAAAAGCAAGTGGACACTGATCCGTCTGGACCAAATGGAGCCGGGCATAAGTTATGAAGTTTTAAAATTTGCTGATCAGCTTCCCGCTTATCCGTCTCCGATCTACTCATATAATCGATTTTCAGATGTTTTAAACATAAGCAACATTGAACAGGCGGCAGCAGGAGCCATTGGTAGTGATGCTCAGTTTTGTACCCCTGATCGAGCTGGAGTTCCTGTAGTAAATAGCCTAGGCCACGTCATTGGTATTTATAAAGATAACACTTCAATGGTAGGAGTTACATCGTGTTTTATTCATAATTTGATCCCTTTCATGACAATTTTTAGCGGACTTGGGGCAATTACGGTAGCTACTCCTGCAGCTCATTCTAATTCCGCTATCATCCCTCCATCGATACCTGTTAATATTTTAAGTAGTCCCGTTTTATGTAAAATTTTTGCAAATAATCTAATATATGTGGTCATTTTTATTGATCCAAAACACTTTATTTTACCCAAATCAGCATTTGTTGCTGATGGCATCAACATCGGCACAGCATATCCAAACAATGTGGCAACATCTGTAAAATTCAAAAAAGTTTTCGACGATCCCCTTTCCAATGTAATTGTGATGAAAGTTTCATTTCCCAATGATATTAGCTTCCCATTTTCTCCAATTTCTGGGACAAATTCGATTGCAGCGGCCAAAGTTTTTGGAAAGTCTAAATTTAATTATTCCGAAGAAGATTTTGTAAGAGAAGTGGATACTGATCAAAACGGCGTTGGCGTATTTTCTATCGGTGGTTATCACCCATTAAATTCACACGTTTTTGACCGTCAAGGGTCACTTATAGGATTAGTGAAAGGTGCTAAGAACGGACGTGCAATAGTCATTGACTTAGCAACTAGGCGGCAAGCAATACTACAAACTCTAACTAATTAATCATATCAACCCTATATTCATTTTTGGATGAATCTAGCATTATGAAATATAGAAATATAAGCATAATTACCAAGATTCATACCCCGACCTATCTAGATTTATTAAACCATTTTTTATAATTCATTAAATAATTTATCAATGAAAACATTTTTTAAAACTCCAAACCTGTTAATTCTATTCTTTATCCTTTCTTCACAATTCGTGATGGCACAAGGATATAACGGATCTTCTAACCAACAAAAGAAATCTGGTGATAAAAAATCATCCCATACAGCGCCGCCTGACAATCCTGATAACAACACGATACAATCTCCTCTGCAGCCTGTTGATGTACCCGAATCAGGTTGTGGTGCTATATGGCATCACCTCGGTTATTGGTCAAGTAGTAAAAGTTCTGAAAGTGCTGCAGCTCAAGTTGGATTCTCTTGGTACGAAGCCCCTTCAAATGATGATGGTCGATCAGTAATCAGCGATCCCGTTTTTCCTGGCAACAATAGTGGAAAAGTTGCGATTGCTGATTCTACAAATTTAAGTAATTTATCAGTAAATGAAGAAAGTCCTGATATTAAATTTGAAGGTGTTAAGATTACCGTTCTAAATGCAAATGATAAGAATTTTGAGAAATTGCGTGTGAATTCCATTTTTTCAGTTAATGCCAAAACAAACAAAGCTTCGTTTAGTGACAGCAGAGGTCTAAACTCAATAAATATTGATTTTTTTGATGCGAATCAAAAGGGCGAAATGTGGGGTAGATGTAAAATCAACAACAAGAAGTATTTTGTGAGGATGAATTGGAAACTAGGTAAGAAAGTAGGTAAAGAGTTTTCGGTTTTGAAGTAATTAAGAAAAGTGAACGTGGTCTTCCCGCCTTTTGAATATCTTATTTTTAAAAATTAGTTAATATTGAAAAGAGCTGTTTAATAAAAATTTGAACAGCTCTTATTCTTTCAAGATAAACATTAATGTGACAGAAGTGTTTTATCTAGTGGAATATGGTAATCAACTGTCCAATTTTTTAATCAATATTTGATTTTATTTTTACCGATTCTTGCAGTTTAAAAGGTCATTAGATAGCGCCTTTGGTCTGCGAGATGTAATATCCATCGATCTTTTTAAGTTTACACAATGATACGAGTTTTTATATATGATGATAATGACGCAAGGAGAGACAGTCTCATTGCATTACTCGAATTGACAGAATCTATGGAATATGTTGGTGGCGCAACGAACTGTTCAAATACTGATGCGGAGATGCTCAATACCAAGCCTGATGTTGTGCTGATGGACATAGAGATGCCTATCACAGACGGGATAGAAGGCGTTCGGAAAATTAAATCAAAATTTCCCCATATTAGAATAATTATGCAAACTGTATATGAAGATAGTGATAAGATATTTAATGCTTTGCGATATGGGGCAGAAGGATATATATTAAAAAAAGCTTCCATAAATCATATTATTGAAAGTATCATCGAAGTTCATAATGGTGGTGCTTTCATGACCCCCAGCGTTGCAATGCAAGTTATGAATTTTATTAAAAAGCCTACAACGTCAGATACGAAGATGAGTAGCCTATCACCAAGAGAATCTGAAGTATTAAATTATTTATCTAGCGGCGATAGTTATAAGATGATCGCTGAAAAATGCGGTATTACTTACGGTACAGTTAATAATCATATCAAAAAAATATATGAAAAACTGCAAGTTCACTCGCTAGGCGAAGCGGTATCATATGCATTGAAGGGACGTAACGATCTTACCTAGCTATGGGCGGTTATAATGTCGTGAGTATTGAATGGTTTGTCTTGGGAGCAGCTTCCATCATGTTTGTTTACCATGCTATTCTATATATTCAACAGAAGGATCAATTTATGTTTCTTTATGCGAATTATCTACTATCAGTTGTATTATATTTAGTTTTTAGGAGAGTCACCGGATATGATTCTTTTACAAATACCTCACAGACTTTTGCATATGTTATCGACCATCCATTGATACTGTATATGCTTTTTAGTTATGTTTATTTTATTGCCAAAGTGATTGATATTAACAACAATGCAAAGATTGTCAAATTTGCAGTTATTTCTTTTTACTGCACAATTTCATTTTTTTTATTACTCCATATATACAAGGTCCTTTTTACGGATGAGGTCGCTATAACAAGAATTTTTTTCTTGATCTCAAAAACAATCTTGATTATTTTTGCTTTTACTGGTTTGTCTGGTGCATTTATTGCGAGGAAAACGACTTTTATAAGAATAATCTTAGCAGGTGGTGTTTTTTACGCTTCATTTGGACTTCTTACTATTCTTTCGGTTTTCCTCTTGCGACCCATTTTTGGCTTATTTGAATA
>JANMMV010000685.1:0-4034 GCA_031373565.1 Saprospiraceae bacterium | reverse complement strand
GACAAATCGGCTAAAACAGCAACCTGGGTAGATGTGCAAAATACAGTAACTCAAGACTTTCTCAAAAAAATTCCTTTCAGAGACGCATACAAGGCGAGATTAGAAAAACTTTGGAATTTTGAAAAATACAGTGCGCCATTTAGTGAAGGCCAATACACTTATTTTTACAAAAATGATGGTCTTCAGAACCAATCTGTTTTGTGGAGATCAAAAGGATCTGCCGCACCCGAAGTTTTTCTAGATCCAAACAGTTTCTCCAAAGACGGAACAACTTCATTGTCAGGTATAAATTTTTCGAAAGATGGCTCTAAAGTAGCTTATCAAATCTCGGAAGGCGGTAGCGATTGGACCAAAATCATTGTTCTCAATGCTATTGACAAAAAAATCATTGAAGACACGATTATAGATATCAAGTTTAGTAACATTGCCTGGCTCAGCAATGAAGGTTTTTATTATTCCTCTTATGACAAACCTAAAGGAAGCCAACTTTCGGCCAAAACTGACCAACACAAGGTTTATTATCATAAATTAGGAACTAAGCAATCTACAGATCGCATCGTTTTCGGCGACAAAATCAAGCGGAGATATACTAGCGCTTATGTTACAGAAGACAATAAATACCTGATTCTAACCGCTGCCAACGCTACATCAGGTAATGAGTTATACATGATTGATCTAATGGACAAAACAGGGAAGATTTCCACGATTCAAAATAATATGGACAGTGATTCATATGTCATTGACAACGTAGGATCAATGCTTTATATCGTTACAAATTCGGGAGCTCCAAATCAGAAAATTGTAACCGTTGATGCTGCAAATCCTAGCCCAGCTAATTGGAAAGATCTCATACCAGAAACGGAAAATGTTTTAGAGCCTTCAATCGGCAGTGGATATATCTTTACCCACTACATGAAAGATGCGCTTTCCGTCATTAAACAATATGATTACAAGGGTAAATTGGTCAAAGAACTAACCCTACCTGGACTTGGAACGGCTTCAATTAGTGGTGCAAAAAAAGATGCGAAAGAAATGTACTTTTCATTTACAAATTACATCAATCCAACTACTATTTACAAAATAGACCCAAAAACCGGTAGTTCTTCCGTTTACAAAAAACCAACAATAGATTACGATCCAAGTCAGTACGAGTCTAAGCAAGTATTCTATACATCCAAGGATGGTACCAAAGTGCCGATGCTCATCTCTTACAAAAAAGGAGTCAAACTAGATGGCAAAAACGCAACGATTCTTTATGGTTATGGTGGATTTAATGTAAGTCTCACGCCAGCTTTCAGCATATCTAATGCCGTATGGATGGAGCAAGGCGGCATATTTGCCGTTCCTAATCTACGTGGAGGTGGAGAATATGGCAAAAAATGGCATGATGCGGGTACACAAACCAAAAAGCAAAATGTGTTTGATGATTTTATAGCTGCTGCCGAATACCTTATTGCGCAAAAATATACTAGTCCTGGCAATCTCGCCATCTCCGGTGGAAGTAATGGTGGACTATTGGTAGGTGCTACAATGACCCAAAGGCCTGAATTATTTAAGGTAGCGTTACCTGCCGTTGGTGTTTTAGATATGCTACGTTATCATACATTCACAGCAGGTGCTGGCTGGGCATATGACTATGGCACAGCTGAGCAGAGTCCTGAAATGTTTAAGTATCTACTCGGATACTCACCAGTTCACAATGTAAAACAAGTGAAATATCCTGCCACCATGGTTACGACTGCCGACCACGATGATCGAGTTGTGCCTGCGCACAGTTTCAAATTTATCGCAGAATTGCAAGCAAAACAACAAGGCGATAATCCAGTTCTCATCCGTATCGATAAGAGTGCGGGACACGGCGCTGGAAAACCTACTGCCAAAATTATTGAAGAAGCGGCAGACAAAGCATGTTTTACCCTTTACAATATGGGCAAATCAATAGATATCAAATCTAAAAACTAGATTCCTACAACAAGATTATTATAAAATTCATAGATGCTAAAATGCAAGAAGTTAAGAATTATATAGATTTAAATAAAGATAGATTTTTAGAAGAATTGTTGACAATGCTTCGTATTCCTTCAGTTAGTGCGGATCCTGCATACGCAGCTGATGTAGCACGCAATGCGGCATATGTTGCAGAAAGCTTAACTAATGCTGGTTGTGCCAAAGTGCAAATATATCCTACCAAAGGCCACCCAATTGTCTATGGAGAACATATTATTGACTCGGCATTGCCCACAGTGCTCGTATATGGACATTATGACGTGCAGCCCGCCGACCCAGTAGAGTTATGGCACAGTCCACCGTTCGAACCAGTCATCAAGAAAACCGACATTCATCCCGAAGGCGCCATTTTTGCTAGAGGATCATGCGATGATAAAGGCCAGTTTTTTATGCATGTTAAGGCATTTGAAGCCATGGTAAAAACTGGAAGTCTCCCTTGCAACGTCAAGTTTATGATCGAAGGTGAAGAAGAAGTGGGCAGTAAGCACTTAGGAGAATTCTGCAATACGCACCAAGACATGTTAGCATGCAACGTCATTTTGATAAGTGATACTTCCGTCATCGCTAATGATGTGCCCTCGCTAACTGTTGGTCTTCGTGGTCTTAGTTATGTGGAAGTGGAAGTTACTGGACCTAACAAAGACCTTCATTCAGGTGTATACGGCGGAGCGGTAGCCAATCCCGTACAAATATTATGTGACATGATAGCTTCTCTCAAAGATGATCAAAAACATATCACTATCCCAGGATTTTATGATGACGTCATTGTTGTGTCCGATGCAGATAGAGCAGAGATGAATAAAGCGCCTTTTGAAAGATCAAATTACATGCGTGGTCTTGGCGTGGAAGACACTTTGGGTGAAGCGGGATACACGATACTTGAGCAAACATCGATTCGTCCTACCGTTGAAGTCAATGGTATGTGGGGTGGTTATATTGGCGAGGGAGCAAAGACTGTCTTGCCATCTAAGGCTTTCGCCAAAATAAGTATGCGTCTCGTCCCTAATCAAAGTAGTGAAAAGATAACACAACTATTCAAAGAGCATTTTGAGCGTATCGCACCTCCGTCTGTCAAAGTAGTTGTCCGACCACATCATGGTGGTGAAGCTGCTGTGACGCCTTCAGATACACCAGAATATATGGCCGCAGCCAGAGCAATGGAGATGAGCTATGGCAAACGTCCCATACCTGTACGCGGAGGCGGTAGTATTCCGATCGTAGCACTTTTTGAAAAAATCCTCGGTGTCAAAACTATCTTGATGGGTTTTGGGCTTGATAGTGATGATATTCATTCTCCGAATGAACATTACGGCCTTTTTAATTTCTATAAAGGTATAGAGACAATTCCACATTTTTATACATCTTACATGGAACTAAAAAGCAAAAAATAGTATTACATAATTCGAAAAAATAAATAAATAAAATGTTTCGTATCACAATACAAGTATTCACTTTCTCGATACTTAGTAATATTTCTCTCGTAGCGCAGCAGAATTGGACAAAATTAGATAGTGTTTCTTATGCAATGGGTATCAACTTGGGAGAAACTTGGAAAAAGCAAGGTATTTCACAATTGAATTCAGAATTGATGATAAAAGGGATGAATGATATTTTGACAAACAAGACCCAAGCCATTCCTAAAGAAGCGGGGGATAAAGTATTTCAAACCTATGCTGCGTTAGTAAAACAAAATCAAATAGAATTGTCCAAAGTTGAAGGTAAATCTTACAGGGATAAAAATAGTAAAAAGCCTGGTGTTGTTACGCTTTCTAGTGGCTTACAATATGAAGTTGTTACAAAAGGACCAGGTGGACCAAAACCTATCGCTACAGATAAAGTCAAAGTTCACTATCATGGGACGCTAATCGATGGCACCGTTTTTGATAGCTCAGTAGATCGTAAATCGCCTATTACGTTTGGACTTTCGCAAGTAATAAAGGGATGGACAGAGGGAGTACAGCTAATGAGTGTAGGTGATAAATATCGATTTACTATCCCTTCAGATCTTGCCTATGGTGAGAGAGGCT
>JANMMV010000663.1:0-9705 GCA_031373565.1 Saprospiraceae bacterium | reverse complement strand
ATTTATACTTTCGTTAACTAATAAGTAGTGTGTCTCTTCGTCATAGCTACATTATATATAAAAACAAAACACGAAAAATGCGCTTTTACATACTATTTGTCTTACTTATTATTTCTTTTATTGGCTATAGCCAAGCCCAATCCTACCAACATGTAAATAAGACTTATGACAACAATATCTTGAGTGTCTCACTGAACTCACCCAATGCGAACAGTTATTTGCCAGTCATTCCGTTAGGTGGTGGAACGTTAGAACTCAAATTTGATGATTTAACAAATGAAGAAAGGCAGTTGTATTACAAAATCATACACTGTAATCAGCATTGGGAGAAGTCAGATCTTAGGGATTTAGATTTTGTTGATGGATTTAATGACGAGCCCTTACGTAATTTCACTTATTCGGTCAATACGCGCATCCAATATCTCAACTACAACCTAAAGCTGCCAAATAAAATCACCAATTTCAGGGTCTCGGGCAATTATATCATATTGATCTACGAGGAGACCCCTGAGACGCCCATCCTTACCCAGCGTTTTATCGTGAAAGAAAGTGCTGTCGGAGTCAATGTAGAACAAATATATACCAGCGACGTAGAGAATATTAGATATAAACAAGAATTTACAGCTGATTTATTTCCTGCAGGCCTTAAGGTTAGAGTGCCGCAAGAAGAGTTTACTTTATCTATGATCCGCAATGAAGACTGGGGTACAGAAGTCAAATCCAAGCCTAATTTTGTATTAGCTGACAAAATCAGATTTACAAAACTGGGGGTTTATCAGTTCTGGGGATTGATAGAATTTAGAGAATTTGACACTCGGAGTCTCAACATAGTTGGGAGAAGAGTGGAGAGAATCAATCGAAATAAGTATGATTATGATGTATTTCTTATGCCTACCTTTTCACTTAATGAGAACTATTATACAACTACCTTTGATTTTAATGGACGTTTTTACATCGACAATTTTGATGCTTTATCGGCTCGACCAAACACGAATAGAGAGCAAGGTGTACCCTTATTTTCAGAGTCTCAAGAGCGGGATTTTAATGCTGACTATACCAATATTCATTTTAAGTTTAAAAGCAATATAGATCTTTTTGATGATGAAGAAATCTATATTCTAGGTGCATTCAATAATTGGCTTCCATCCGACGAAAATAGAATGGTATGGGATGGCAAAGAATACAAAGGTACTTTACTGCTCAAACAAGGCTTCTACAATTACTGCTATGCCGTAGTCAGCAAAGATGGCAAGATTCGGTATCACACGCTCGACGGTTCTTGGTCAGAAACTGAAAACGACTACCATGCCATCGTTTACTTCCGTGGCATTACAGATCTCTATGATAGGGTAGTAGCGGTCACTACGTATAATACAAATAGTAAGGTGAAGAGATTTTAATGTAATCGTTCAAGAAATACTTCCATATGAAATATTTATCTTCATCTATATTTATGAGCCGATTAGAATAGGCGCATTTGTCATCGTTTATTCTCGAATTAGAAAATATTGTGTACAAATATTGAACTTTAAGAGCCTATAACTCATTAATGATGTAGTTCTATACTCAATCAAAGGATTGAAGTGAATAAAATGGGGATGACCGGTATCGACAGGAGAGTCAATCGGTTAGTAAGCATGTCGTAGGATGATGATACACTACGTAAAAAATGACCATCAACACACAAATGGCGATAATAACTTCGCATTAGCTGCGTAATCTAGGATTACAAAGCTTTTAGTGCCGCCCGGATGACGTCCGATATATACCGGTAGCCGCACTTCAACAAACCCGCGGGCTAGGTGCGTGAGATACTTCGATCACAAACCGAAATCACAGAAGATAAGGCGATGGCGTCGTGGGCTTCTAGACCTGCCAAAGTTCGAAAATCCGATTAGAAGATAAACATGTAGAAGGCTCTCAGATGCTTTGTCTGGACCAGGGTTCGAGTCCCTGCATCTCCACAACCAAAAAGCTTGATGTTCGAAAGAATTTCAGGCTTTTTTTGTATACCCCTGCATCATCTAAATGCACGTTTTACTTGGTTTATGCAAAATGAGAGCCCAAAAAACGCTCATCGGGCACTAATCCTAAGGGCAATCAACCGCCACACTCGTCACTACGCCGGTGTTACTGACAGTCAATCGCCAGCAATGGCCATCGGGCGAGCGTAGAATGACACCGTTGCCGATACTCTCGACATAAACGTCGCCCTGATTGACGTGGAATTTTGAACGAGGATCTGCTGTATCTACGCCAACATTGCCCACTGTTTGGGTTTGGTACGTTAGTAGTAACTTTGGTGCTTGAGTGGGTGAACCATCATAGGACTCAGCCACTCTACTACCTGAGCCGTTAATGATAAAATGGAGTGCATTGCCTGATGTCCAGTTTGGTTGAGACATTACTTCTTCAATGATGGAAGTGAGATCAGGTGATTTTTGATTAGGTCCAGATTCACCTATGGTGTTCCATGCTGGGATGGCCCAAGGGATAGAAAGACTTGTTTTCAGGCGGTCGCTAATGTTATTAGTAACGGCTGCGAAGGGTATTGGAGCGATTTCTTTCTCACAAAATATATTAATTGTTGTTGCAGCGGATGTAGTTTCGTCTACCGTAAATTGTAGGTATGCGTTTGTAAGAGTACTGTTCGCGGGAAGGTTAAAATTTGAAAATCTTAAGCCTACCAATTGCTGAATACTTCCATCTGAAATCATTTCGATATCAGTGCTTGTGATGTCAATAGCACCTGACGTCAAATTTTGCTCTGCATCTGCGTTACTGGCATTAACAGACAAAGTGCTGTTTGTTGTGGTCGGTGTCCCAGTACAGACACAATTGTAGTTGAATACATCGTTGAATGTATTAGGATCATTGTCTGTGCAACTTTGACCTAATAAAGGGCAACCAAGATTTTCATCCAACGCTATGACGATGGCAATGTCTTTTTCAAATCCTATTGGCAATCCTGAAGCATCAATCTGATAATCTACATTATTGGCAACATTGGGATGTTGAAACGATATGAATAGATATTTGTAATCAGGGGTAAAAGTGATACCAGTAGGCTCCGAACCCGCTGGAGGAATACCGAATAATTGAACATTGGGTACTGCTTGTGTGTGTCCATTCATAACCACCCAAATGTAGTTGTTGCTTCCATCTTGGAGTACCCACAAATTGCCTTGACCATCAAAAGCTAAGTTATCATTGCCTGTTCCCCACGGAACGGTCGTTGTGCCACCCGCATGTGTAATATTGTAAGACATTCCACCTACATAAGTTTCCATTTGACTTGTTGTCGTTCCGGTGATTGGATCACTGTCCAGTAATCGATACACTTTGTCTTCGTTCTTGACAGCAAAATAGAGTTTGTTATCAGGGCCGATCTCAACATCTTCTATACCATTAAAAACCGTTGCGCCCAGACCTGCACAGAGCGCCATTGTTGTATTTCGTTCAGTCTGTGTCGTATTGGGAACAACAACCCAAGTGCCATTTCCTGTTTTAGGCCCTGTGTAAACGTACAGCGTACCGATAGAAAGATTATCCACTGTATTGGCTACAAACTTGTATAGATATCCTGGGCTTGCATCATTGCCAAAGTATGCAGTGCGTCTATTAGCATGGATAACGATATTCACTTTGGGGCCATTTCCCATTGCCCACAGTTTTTGTATGACTGTTTTGGTTGTTGGATTTGTCTCTACATGCCAACCAAGATCATAATATCCATCATTATTGCTGTCAGTTGTCGAAAATGCTGTCTCTTCGCATGTGATGACATTGCCCCATTGGCTAATGCCACCAGAGCAATTGCGCGCTGTACCGTTTACGGGTGTAAAGTTTAAGGGTGTGACATTTGTTTTTGACCATAACTGTGATGTGACGTTGAAGGAAACATCCATTGCCGTCACACCGCCCGGCGTAAGTTCGTGATTGACCGACAATCGACCTAATGCACTGGACCCTGCGATGGGTACATATCCAGTAAAATCAAAATTGTCCATCATTGTTCCGCCTATGACAGGATCTCCGTGTTCTATGATCTTTTGAAAAGCATGGCTCGACGGAAATACAAATTGTGTAGATTGTGCTGCGGGAGTCACTGAAGTGAAAGTCCCGATATTCTGACTACATAAAGCAACAATATTTGCTAAATAACTGACTAATAGTAAAACATATTTAGTGTACATGCAAGTTCTTTGTGCAAAAATAAGAATAATCCATAAATTGATTCCCTAATCATAAAAATGCGAAGAAGTATAAAGAAATCTAACATATGATTTTCATTCGTTTTTAGATTAACACCAAAACAAAATAAATCCAACTGAGTCATTGATTGGTCAATTTTATTTTCCTTAAAGATGGTTTAAAAACAAGCCTATTGCCTTTCCTTCACATGAAATCATAGGACTTTAGCGTGGGATAACATTAATGCTGCATGATACCGAAGATGCACTAATTGATGTAAGGCATACCAATGATCTCTATCAAAAATCTAATAAGGAAAAGAATAGATTAGTCATCGTACCAAATGGTACGCAAAATGATTTAGGAAGATTTGAAGAGTATCAGGAGAGTGTGAATAATTTTTTGGAGTTAGCTACTCAATAATCGTCACATCGCCACCAAAGTCGAAAATCTCATTTGTTTTACTGCATCGAGCGGTGACGATATAGGTATAAACGCCTTGGCTTAGGTGTCTACCTTTGTAGATGCCATCCCATGTGTCAGCAATGTTATTGGAACTGTAAAGTCGTGAACCCCATCGATCATAGATAGAAATGGAGATAAATTCTCCTTCTTCTTCGGCATATACTTTAAATAGGTCATTGGTCCCAGGAGAACTATAGGGCGTAAAGATATTCGGGATGTAAAAACCTTTTTTACTGCATTCATCGGAGAAATTTGCACGGACGGAAGTTTCTATTTCACAACCATATTCGTCAGTAACTAATAGTTGGTAGTCCATGTTTTGGTCAATAGACTGAATCTCTGGCTCAGGGCAGTCACCACAACTTAGGCCATTACTTGGCGACCATTCAAAAATATAAGTGGCATTTTTGTCAAATTCCGCTACAACTTTAGCTTTTGTATTGATGAAGACTTCATACGAATCTTCGAGCAATCGATAGTCAATGGCTGGATGGACGATCAACTGCACATTGGCTGTATCTGTTATACATTTTCCTTTGCTTCCGATGATTTCGATATTCATTGTTTGGTCAGCTTTCAAGGTTAGGCTATCACCTGCACCGATTTTTTTACCTTTATGATACCACAGATAGGATTCAGAATTGCCAGTAGCTGTCAAGAGAGATACGTCGTTGGGGCAAATAGTATCACCAATGACGGTGACCTCTGTTTTTGTAATAACTGATATCAAAACTGAGTCAAGTAGGGTACATTCATCATAAGTAGATTTGAGAATGTAAATAGTCGATGTTGTTGGCGTAATTTGGATAGACAATTGATTATTGATAACTGATGAGGTTTGATCATTTGACCATACCACACTGCCTATCGCCTTGCCCGATAATTGGATCTCTTCACCAAGGCAGATGAGCCTATCGATACCCGCATTTGTACTTGATTGTGAGATAACATCTACAAAAACAGAATCCCGATATTGACATCCAAATTGAGACTGGACATTTACGTAATAATATCCAGGAATGGTGGGGCTAACGATAGGGTTGGAGCAGTGTAGGCAATTCAAAGCTGGATTTGCATCCCAAATAGGTACAAGTCCACCTGTGATGCCTATTGTAATACTATCTCTTTCACAGACACCTTTATTTGATACAAGAAAATCTGGAATACTGCTTTCGACGTTTACCAAAATAGAATCTTCTTTGAAACATCCAGAGGTATTGCGTGCAATCAAACTATAATAAGTATCTTCTGTAGGCTGTGCATTTACAGTTTGACAATTGATATAACAATCTAAACCTGGATCTTTGACATCCCATGTGTAACTATAAGTTGGATCATAATTTAGAATTTTAATGCCTATATCGTGTCCAAGACAAACTGTCGTATCTGTCGATAAGTCCAAAATTGGTCCAGCAACAGGAATCACCGTCACTGTTGTAGAATCTAAATTTGTACATCCATTATTGGATATGGTTTCGATGTAGTATGTCGTTGATTGTGATGGTTTTACGTTGGTGTTTAGGCAGGATTTGCAATCTAAAGTAGGATCATTGTACCATTCAAAAGTAAATGGTTGTGCATTGTTATCGATTGTTGCGAATATGTCTAGACTATCACCGATGCAAACCGTATGATTGTCTATCAATGTAATCAACGTATTCGGCTGGATGAAAACTGATTGATTGGTCGAATCAATGCAGCCTTTTCCCGTCGTCGTGATCAATGATATTTTATTCACACCATCAACAGCAAAAACCACCGAAGGGTCTCTTTCTTGAGAGATAATAGAATCATTTATTTTCCACTGCCAAGTGGTGATATCGCCGTATAACGATGTAGAATTATTATTGATGTCTATTCCTGTATTTGCACATAAATTGTTAGTTTGTAGTTGGAAAGAGGGGACTGGAATTGCTGATATTTCTATGATAGAATCGATCGTTAAAGTGTCGGCACAGTTGGTGGTATTAGCGATAAGCGTTACATTATATTTGCCATAGCCATCCACGATCAAGGTTGGATTTTTCTCAACAGAAGTGTATGATTTTATCCCTTCAACTGCCCAATAGTAAGCGACATCACCTGAGGAAGAAGTTGTATTGTTGGTCAAATTTACTTCAGCTGTAGCGCTGCAAAATGCCTTTTTGTCTATGATGAATGCTGGTTTTATCTCATTGACCACGATAGGATCTATGGTAAATGTCCTGGCACATCCTGCTGAATCTGTCACTAGTAATTTGGGGACATAAGATCCTGTAACATTGTAAGTATACTTAGTTGTATCTGATTGTATTAATGTTGGAACAGCTTCTATGTTTCCATCTCCATAATCCCAAGTAAATGAATAATCCTTGTCAGCGCTTGCGGTCAAAGTCAATTGTAGCGGTGTACAATTGCCTTCTACAGTGAAAGATAAATCGGCAGATGGTCCGTTAAGATTTACAAATGCAGTTTTGAGTAAAGTATCTACACATCCTGGAATCATTGTGGAGTAAAGAGTGACAGAAAAATTGCCTGGTTTAGTGTACACATGCGATGGATCATCATTGTAAGACAAACCACTATTGTCACCAAAATCCCACGCATAAGATGTTGCAAACTGTGATTGGTTTACAAAATTAGTCAGCAATGGTGGACAGGGTGCTTCTAATGGACTTCCTGTGAACATAGCTATAGGATTTCTGATGGTTATAAAACTGTCCTTACATATCTGCTTCGAACAACCCCGTGAATCAAACATTTCGACACAGACAGTATAAGTTCCTTCTTGGCTATAAGTGTGCAAAGGATTTTTTTCAGTAGAAATAGCTCCATCACCAAAATCCCATCGATATTCAGAAAGAAATGTGGCATCAGAATCAACCTTAAACCGTACTCCTCGATTTGTACAGGATAAGGTATCAGCTGAAAATAAGGGTATCAATGGTATACCTTGGATTGATCTTGATACCGAGTCTCTGCAACCCCAGTTATCTTCGATATAAAGTGTTGCTATAAAGGAGCCAGCAAGATTGATATCAAAAATAGGATCTTTCTCAGTCGAAGATTGATTATCAGCTGAAAACGACCAACGCCTTACCACGATCGGCGTTAAGCCAATGACGCTATTATCGATAAAAGGTTCTTGAAAAGGAATACAAACCACATCTGATGCTAATATTTGTGCCTTCAATTTACTAACTTCAACAGGTATATTTGATTGAAAAGTATCTTTACAGCCGTGTCTATCTGTCACTAGCATTTTGGGTCCTGCGATGAGCCCACCTTCAGAAAATGTTACGATCGGTGACTGGCCCAAAGGATAATCTATTGCGTATTGGCCATCAAGAAATTCAGTTGTAATAGCATCCTGAATAACTGTAGAAATATTTACTTTCAATGGCGCACAACCTCTTATCGTATCCAACGTATAAGCACTTTGCAAATCAACAATAAATATGCTGTCTTGCCGAATATGTTCGCAGCCAGATTCAAAGTTTTTGGCATAGTGCGTCAAAAAATATATGCCCCTTGAAGGAAAAGTGTAAGAACTCAATAATGAATCCCGAATAGTATCGCGACGCATGCTATCTATAGTGACGATCCAATACAAACTATCTGCCCCAACTGACTGATTTACTATATCAACCGTGAAAGGATCATCGCATCGATAGTCTACTTTAAATTGTGATTTAGGTTTGAACGCATCGATATATTTGATTTTAGTTTTACTCGATGCGCAACCATTATGAAAGGCGATTAAGTTGATGTCATACATGCCGAAATCAGAAAATTCATACAAAGGATTCTGAGCAAACGAAAATATTGTATCATTCTTTTCCCAAATCCATCTGTCAGCAAAAGAACTTGAAAGATCTGTAAATTGCCGTGGATTGCTTATACAACCTTTGAGCGGATCAGCGGCGAAATCTACCGTTGGCTTTATGCCACCTTTAATGTAGCCTGGACGATTGATCGTATCTATGCAGCCATATGCGTTTGTTACTATTAAAGAAACATCCCATCGACCAGTGTCTTTAACCATAAATACAGGCGACGCTATGTTTGAAGTAAAAATCGGTGGATTTCCAATTGCCCACTCCCATTTTACTACGGGCGTATTGCTGACTATACTATCAGTTACAATGGCATCGTATGGAATACAATTAGCAGGTCCCAAAAAGGGTAAACTCGCTTCAAATTTAGCAATATCGAAACGAATACTATCATAACGCAGCACACATCCTTTGTCACTTGTAAAAGTTAGATCCACATAATATCTTCCAAAATTAGCTATCGAATAACCGTGATTTCTTCCATCAAATGCTTCGTTGATCCCACTGCCATACAATTTCCAATTAAATATCCCTGGATCATTGGTCGTAGCTTGGAGTTTAATGTTGGCAGGTATCAAACATGAATTCCCGTTAATGATATCATAGCTTACACTAGGTTTAGGAAGAATATTGATACAAGGGTACGATGATGTCAAAATACAAGAACCTATATATTTGGTCAGTTTGATGACATAACATCCGGGATTACTGTAAGTGTGAGAAGCATTTAGGTTTGTCGATATTTGACCATCGCCAAACTCCCATTTTATGCTATCTGCTTCATAGTTTGATGTGTCTTGGAGAATGATATTTTGATCCTCGCAAAGACTGGTTGAAAGCAATTTAAAACCAGTGATTCGCTGGGTGTTAATCAATTTTTGGAATAGAATAGTATCTTTACAATCCCCTTTTGACAAGATGATTGTTATATCATATTGCCTTGATTCTGAGTAATTTACTGCGGGTGGATTAGGTCCTGAAAACGTCTGTCCATTGCCAAAATTCCAATGGTAAGTCGTGTTCGCATCGGGGTCTAGATTGGTAAATTTTACTTCCCATGGCAACGAGCAAGAGCTCAGGACATTAAAATCTATATTTAACTTAGGTAATGTGAGAACTTCAAGAATATTGGGCTTGGTGATCGTATTTTTACATCCTTTTTTATCAATGACAGACAAGGTACCCGCATAAATTCCAGCGCTGCTATACGTGGTCGCAATGTTAAGAAGCG
>JANMMV010000628.1:0-1765 GCA_031373565.1 Saprospiraceae bacterium | reverse complement strand
TTGTTTTATTGTCAGCACTGATGGTAAGGGTTGTTTGTATAGTGCCGTCAGCGTCAATCTGTAGGTCTGCGGCGGCAGGATTTAAGTCTTTTAAGTTAATTTTCAAACCAGAAAGCTTGGCATCAACCAAGATTTGATCTTTGGTTAGCGTACCTTTTACAGGGAGTGGCCCGATGGTTGACTGGATGATCATGTTGACTTCGTCTTTTTTGATCAGTTCGATAATACTCATATCTGCCATTGTAAAAGCAGTTTTGAATAATCCTTTACAAGCAATCGTGCCGTCATACTCTCCCAGGAATCGCTTCTGAAAAGTACAAGAATTATCAGTTTCTACAGCGGCGGCATTAAAATTATCGCCAAGTGGATCTGTACAACCTTTGACGATTTCTTCCTTTTTGCAACCTATAAAGAGAAAAGAAGCAATACTAATAGTAAGTATGAGACTATTGATTTTCATAAAATAGAATGTTTATTAAAACAAAGATAACTTATTTTTACTTTGATTCAAGCATATTAACATAATCCAAACTCCCTAATCTAAATCTAACTTGGAAGGGCGTCACAAGATCTGAATAATGTTCTATCTTACAAAACATGGGAAGTTTGGATGTTTTATAGTTGAAAGCACTTTTTAAGGTTGGCTTTTCATTATTTACGAAATCTATTTTAAAAGCGCGGCCGAGTTCAACAAAGGAAGTGTCTCGTACCTGTCCCACGAGGCAAAATGAACTCATCGTGAGGATGACTATGGCGATACATTTATATTTCGGGTTCATCGCTTTGGGGGTTTTGGAACTTTGTCTTTTTACTACCGCTATACATCTCAAACTTGTGAAAAACAGAAATAATACTTCCATTCAATAGATTGAATCTTCTGCTGGGCCGCAACCCCACGTTTTTCATAGCATCTAAATGGCCACTCAATATCCATGCTTCACAGCCACTATATGATCGTTTTAGTTTGTCTCCTATAAATTTGTAGAAATCTAGAACATCGCTTTCTTTTAGTCTCCCATCATATGGCGGATTAAAAATCAACACGGCATCGGTTTCTCCTTCCGTAAAAAAATAATCTTCTTCTTCGATTGTGATGTACTGGCTGCAGTTGGCTTTTGCTATGTTGTCGATCGCTATATTTACAGCCTTTTTTGAAATGTCATATCCCTTTATGAGTGGAAATTTTTCTTCTTTGGGTGTGTATGCTTCGTTAAATGCTTCTTGCCAGAGGTCTTGATCAAAGCTCATCCATTTTTGAACTGCATAACTTCTGTCTTTTTGATGTGGAGAAATGCCTTGAGCCAAGAGCGCGGCTTCAGTCAATATCGTTCCAGATCCACACATAGGATCGATCAATGTCTTACTTCCATCCCATCCAGCTAAAAATAATAAGCCTGCAGCTAATACTTCGTTGAGCGGTGCGTCGACTTGACCGACTCTGTACCCACGCATGTGCAGTGATCGCCCACTACTATCCAAACTCAAAGTCACAGTATGATTGCGTATATGTATGTTGATGCGAAGCGTAGGATCTTTGACTTCTACGTTCGGTCGTTCACCTGTTCGATCTCTAAATCTATCGACAATAGCATCCTTACATTTAAGCGCAATATAATTTGAATGTCTAAATTTATCAGAATTTACTACCGAATCGATGGCAAATGTGTCGGTAATGCTAAAGTAAGTCTCCCATTTGATAGCTTTGATGCGACCATATAGATCATTTTCATCAGTAACATCAAACTCGTCCATGACGACCAATATC